>CAITZN010000143.1 GCA_903896915.1 uncultured bacterium | reverse complement strand
GGCAAACCAATATGATTATTGGGCATAAAAAAATATGGCCACCGCTTTTGTTGGCTCCAATGGCGGGCTTGACGCATTCAGCCTTACGCACAAATATCCTCGAATTCGGTGGGGTTGGGCTTTTAAGCACGGAAATGTTATCGGCGGTGCGCTTGCCAGCGGAGAATGCTCTATATTCCCCCTATCTAATAAGAATGCCGCAAGAGACCCCCCTCTCCTATCAACTGCTATTGGTGGGAGAGAACAACATTCCAAATGTGTTTTCGGCTCTGCATCGTTTCAAGGCTGATGTCGTTGATATCAACCTTGGCTGTCCGGCACCTTTGGTTCGTAAAGTGGGAGGAGGTAGCAGTTTAATGGATGACCCCGCAAAGGTGCAAAAGATTGTGCATTGTGCGCGGAAAAACACCTCGCTACCTCTGACCGCGAAAATTAGGCTTGGCGAGACTTTGGATGCACAAAAACTTCGGAATTTTTGCTTGATGCTTGCCGGCGAGGGGATAGACATGCTTACCGTTCATGCCCGTTTGCGCTCGGAATCTTTTGCTAGGTGTCCTAGGTGGGAGTGGGTCGCCAAGGTGAAGGAGTGGATTGATATTCCCGTGGTTGCTAATGGCTCTATCGATTCGGTTGCCAGCGCCCGCACCTGTATCAAGGAAAGCGGAGCTGACGGGCTAATGATCGGGCGTGCGGCAGCAAGGGCTCCATGGATATTTGCGGTTATTGCCCGAGACATTTATAAGATGGAAATCCCGGAGCCTGTAGTTTGTCTTCCGTATCTTTATCAGAAATTTATAATGGCGTTGGTTGAACGTTTTCAACCCGATCGGCGACTTGGCCGTCTCAAAGAATTCACTCACTATTTCGCCAAAAATTATTTTTTTGGTCATCATCTCGCCTCCAAAGTGCAAGCGAGTGTTTCACTAGAGGAAGCCTGGTCGCGGTCCTTTGATTTTTTTTCGGAGAACGATCCTAATGGCGCGGTCCGACTGACATCACCCTTTGCTTTGGCTGTCAGGGGTACAGAGGTGGATTGTAGTAACCAAAGCCGAGCATCGGAAATTTTGCCTTGAGCCTTGCCAGCCAGTTCCTGATTCCGAGCGGCGGAGCGGTGGTAGTATGGCCGATGACCCGAAGATAGTATTCAGGATCCATGTTCAGGTTGCGCAACTGAATGAAGTCAGGGTGATATTCCGAAATGAGTTCCGAAAGTGCGGCGAATTCGACCGGATCGTCGGTGCAACCGGGTAGGATGAAATAATTGAGAGAAACGTGACGGTTATGTTGTTTCATCACCACAATGGAGCGGCAGACATCTGTTAAGGAAAAGCCTTTGGGCTGATAATAGCGGTGGTGTATTTCTGCTTGAGCGCTGTTCATGGAAATACGGATCGAATCGAGGCCGGCCTTGGCAAGACGATCTACAGCGTCAGGAAGACTACCGTTAGTGTTCAGATTGATGGTGCCTCGATCGGTCCGTGATCGGATTAGGCGAATGCTCTTTTCTATGATTTCAGCCTGCAGCAGCGGTTCACCCTCGCAACCTTGACCAAAGCTGACAATGGGCTTGGCTGCTTTTTGTAGATGATCTATTGCAATTTCGGCAATTTCTCTTTCCGTAGGGACAAAATTGATTCGATCTTGCGTGGAGGGGCAGCAACCGGAAGGTTGGAGTGAAATGCAGCCTGCACAGGAAGCGTTACAGGAGGGTGAGCAGGGCAGAGGGGCTTCCCAACGGCCCAGGAAATAGTTGCGAGCCGCTGGACAGCCATAGGTCAGGCAACATTTGCCTAAATGCTGTATAAGACGATTGCCCGCATGTCGTTGGAGTTGTTTCTGCGTGCGCCGTTCAAGGCGCCGTTGATCGAATTGATCGGCATCCTGCCGGCAGTCCATATCGCTACGGAAACCGGCGACCCAGAATTTCCCCTCGGCCCACCCCACGGCAGTGTAGGCGAAGAGCGGCAACAGAGAATCTTTTGAGGCGCGATTTTCGTAGGCAGCGGTGTAGATTGCGGTATGGGCCGGAGCCATGAAGGCGGCAACTGCCTGAATAGATTCGCCAGCATTATAAGGGTTGGAGTCGAGCAGTGCTGGTTGGTTACTTTGCAGTTCAATGCCTACCGGCAGACGCCCTGGTAACGTGAATAATTCACTCCCAGGGGGCAGTTCGATTAGATCTTCAATAAGGGGTTTGAAAAAGCGGCCTGCGGCAGCACCGGCCATGTGTAGGCCGCTATAATTCAGTATTTTTCCGTTATTGGTGGCAAAAAGCAGTGATGGAAGAGTTTTCAGGCGAGAAACAGCCATAATCGGAAATAGTTACCGGGGGCGAATTTTTCCGAGAACAGAATCAACCGCCCGGTAAATATCCATGTCATCGCCGAACACATCTTGGATATTGGTATGATCGATCAGGTCTTCAATGATAAATTGGGTAAGATAGAGGCTGATCACATTCGGATCCTGAGTAAGATTTCTGATTGGGGCTATTTTGAACTGCATGTCGAATTCTTCTAAATCACTCATACGTTGCAGCTGTTTTTCCATGACCTCTTGAATGGTCTGGACCGAATTGGTTTCGATTATGTGGAGATCCAGTAGGCGCTGAACCAGTGATATTGCTAGTTCCTGGGAGAGTTCACGGGCTTTTTTCAACATGAATTGTCGTTCGCGCTCTCTTTTTCGGTCGATGGCGTCAATGGTTTTATTGGTTGAATTACTGGGGTTGATGTGGCGGGCCATGGTGTACTCCTCAGTCAGTGATAGCGTCGGATCGGTTTCTGTTTTTATTGGGTCTTGTTATACAGACGATCAATCAGCTATTAGTCAATTTTATATTTCTGTAGGGACTTCTCGCTTCCCACAGCCGGTAGGGTCAGTAATATGCTCTGAATTTTCAGGCGTAGTCAGCGGGGAATTATGTAATAGGTATTTTTTGGTAACGTGTCTAAAAAAATATCTCCAAACTGTCCGCAACAGATGATTGGGCAAATCACCACCTCTTTTAATTTGGAAGTTTATGCGAAGTGGAGAGTGAAGGTTCTTATACTGTAACTCACAGTGATAAGCACTGCTTTTGTACAGGAAAAGGCCATTTTGGTATTCGTTTGACATTTCTGTCTGGAGGAAACGGTGATTGGAGTATGTCTATTCCGTAGCTTGTTCGCTCTGATAGAGTTGACAAAATCTGTCAATATTAACCTCTAGCTGCGGATCAAGCTGTAGGTCATACTGTTTAACATATTCGGCCGCCATCCTGTGAGTATTGAAGATGGGGATGTTGAGTTGCAGGTTGCTGAGCGCTCGTGACAGAAACAATTTCGGCTGATTGTAAAATATTTCCAAGACGGATGGCAGTAGCTCATAAAAAGCGTTGGCATCTTCCGTATAGAGCAGTGAATCTGGGGTTTCACTGAGATCGGCATCTTCCACCGTTCCCTCGTGCCCAAATTTCCAACCTGTTAGCCCTTCATGATATCCTTCAACCCACCAACCATCCATAATGCTTATGTTGGGGACACCGTTCATGGCTGCTTTCATGCCACTCGTACCGCTGGCTTCGAGCGGTCTTTTGGGACTGTTGAGCCATGCATGCACTCCAGCGACCATGATTTTTGCAACACACATATCGTAGCCTGGGATAAAGATAAGTTTTCCCAGCCCGTTGCTGCGGGTATAGAGTTCTTTTTGACTGTCAAGAATCAATTTGAGGACAGATTTCCCTGGTTCATCCGCAGGGTGGGCTTTGCCGGCAAAGATAAAATTGACGGGCCAGTTATTTTTGATGAGGATATCGGAGAGTCGACCGATATCGTCAAGAATGAGATCAGCTCGTTTATATGTGGAGAATCTCCGAGCGAAACCGATGGTGAAAACGCCGGGATGAAGCCACTCGGTTTCGGGGAGACTGGAGAGATGATTGGGTGGATCAATCCAGGTCTCGATCATCTGGTCTCGGTGGCTTTTGAGCATCACGTTGATATAACTGATTAACCGCTGATTGTCCTGGCTCCAGGCCTTCTGGAGGGTGGTGGAGAGTTGCGGAAGATCTTGACTCGACATCGAGGCGAAACAGCCTGGATTCTCCCGCCAGTTGTGCAGGGAGGGGATTTGATCAAAACAGGTGGAACGGTTATCGCTTATCCAGGTAAGGTGGTGCACGCCATTTGTGATGGCTTTAATTTTTTTTGAAAAAGCTGGGAATTGTTTTTTTGTGACATCACGATGGAGACGGCTGACGCTGTTGATGGCCCGGTTGATGCGCATGGCCATGGCCGTAAAGTTGTATTCATGGCCCACCTCGTCGTCATGAGCGAGCAGATTCAGAATCCGTTGGAAGGTCCTGTGGCTTATCGTTGAATAAAGATCACGAGAAAAGCGGTCGTGCCCTGCCTTGACCGGGGTGTGGATGGTGTAGACGATCTTGCGGGACACTCTTTCCGCTGTTGCATGGATATCAGCATCCGTCGCAATGTCTAGAAAGGCCTCGCCAAAGGTTGCCTGTAGTTCTTGGAGAATGAGGTGCAAGGTAACTGTTACGCCGTGTTGTTCGTTAAGGTGGATTGTTCCGGCAGTGAGCCCTAACGTCTCAAGAAGCGGCAATATAGCAGAACCCAGCATGCGTCGTTGATTTGCTTTGATAATCGTCGATTTGGCGTTGTATAGCTGGTGTGCAGAGTCTTTCACCCACATGGGGGCATCCGGCAGGCTGTAATCTAGGAGGAACTCAGGCACGAAATAATCAAGCCTGTCTGCGATCTCCATTTTCATCCAGACGTGGGCCTTGATCATCGTAGGTTTTGGTTGGCCATTGTAGAAAGGGATGTCAATCGTCAACGGTTGATCCGGGGCCTGAGGGTCATTAAGTTGAAACAGGGAAGGCGTGTTTTCGGGTCTCCAGCGGGTCGCATGATCGATTTGACCTACTTTGGAGTCTACGATCTGTGAAAAATAGCCTTCTCGGTAGAGCAGGCTGATTGCCAGAGCAGGGATATGGATATCGGCAAAACTTTTCAGTGTGTCGCCGGCAAGTACTCCGAGGCCGCCGCTGTAATTGGGAATCTTCCGAGGGCCGTGCAAATATTTCTGTAATAGTGAGTTGAGTTGCGGATCGGAGTTGTTGTAGGTTTCTTGTTGTTCTAGAAAATTTTTAAGAGGATGAAAGACATCAGGGTCTGCGCCGATTTCCATTGAGATGTAGGCGACCGTGTTCCCGGTAGGATTAGTTAGATTTCCCCATACAGTATCGAAGACCTGCTGCGTAACGCCAAAGAATGTGCCAAAGCGGTTGGAACATAGTAATTCGTTCGCCAGGGGGGGGGTGATTGTTGTTTCTAATGCCATGGGACTAATCATTATTCTTAATAAAAAAGGAAATCTTTCAGGAAAATATACAATTTTTTAGCTTAGAAAGGCTGCTTTGCTTTTGCAAGGAAATTAATTTTCCAGGAAAAAATAGTTGTATTTCTTAGTTAGTGAAGTACATTGATTCTTATGCTTTTTATTTAATATTCATTTATATGGGAGGGAGTATGATCGGTAAAAAAATGTTGTATTTGGCGACTTTGGGGGTGCTCCTGTTGGGCTTGAGCCTGACGGGTTGCAGCAAAAAAGAGTCAGACGCATCGCAGGTAACTGGAACAGAAGGGGCTGGTTCCGCTGAGTCGCTAGATACCGCGGATTCAGGAATTATGGAAGGCCGGACCTCAGGGCCAATGGTGCCGGTTTACTTCGAGTTCGATAGCTCGAAGATTACTGGCGAGCAAGTTAAGCGCATCGAAACTAACGCGGATTTCATCAAAAAGAATTCTCGTCTCAAAATAAGAATTGAAGGAAACTGCGACCCTCGGGGCACGCAG
>CAITZN010000142.1 GCA_903896915.1 uncultured bacterium | reverse complement strand
TAAAGGTTCTTTTGGACCAATTTTGCTGGGATTTGAAGTCAGGACATCAAATATGTGGCCTACATAGATGTTATTTATTAAATCGATATTTGTGTCCAATTTATTGAATTAAGCCTCTGGAGCGTACATGATCAATCAAACGGGTTGACACGGATAAGCTTGCTGCATCGGAAGATAGACGTACCATTTGTGCTTCACTTCATTGGCGCTAATTAATTATGGACACGTGTGCAGTGTAACCAGATTTGGCAAAATTTCGCCACTTTGGCAAAAGTTTACAAGCCTTTGGAAAAAAAATTACAATTTATTTCTGGCAAAATGCTGAGCCTTCGTTGTTAAATTTGTAACATTATGGGGCTAATTTTCATTGTTGAAATGGTCAAATATTGAAAAATAATCTAACCATCTGGTCTCACTGCTCGTGTGCGGCCCACAGTTTGTTGCATGGAGAGAAGGAAACACTACAACAGGCTTTAATCAGCTCGTGCTCACGTCCAGAAGATTATTCATTTATTTGCTTAATGCGAGCAACACTTAAATGAACAAGAACATTCCATTTAGACTGTGGAGAGGTTATTACTGTCCAGCCGGCAAAAAAAGAGAGAATGAGGGAGATTCCAATCCCTAAAATGATACCGATAAAGCCTCCGCTGACCGTCATACCAACCGACTCGACAAGAAACTGCAGCATGATATCGTTTTTCCTTGCTCCAATGGCCTTTCGGAGCCCGATCTCCCTTGTTCGTTCAGTGACGGAAACCAGCATGATATTCATAATCCCTATGCCACCTACTACCAGCGAAATGGCGGCAATGGAACCAAGCAGCAGACTCATGGTTTCTGTTGTGCTCTTCAACATTTTCTGGATTTCGGACATATCCCTGATATTGAAGGTATCGTCATCCTCTTTCAGCCGATGCCGTCTACGGATCAGCTCGCTGATCGTGGTTTTGGCTTGATCAACCTTGGTGGGCGAAGCGACCTCGACAAAGATTCCGCTGAGATAATCCTTGCCAAGCACGCGGTACATGGCCGTCGTCACCGGAATAATCACCACATCATCATCGTCATGCTGCCCGGAAAAACCTTTCGGCGGGGATATGCCGATAATCTTGAAATTAATTCGGTTGATCTTGATGGTCTTGCCGAGCGGATTACTACCCCCAAAAAGCTCCTTGACAACCGTCACACCGATAATGGCCGACTTTTCACGCGTCTGAATCTCTTCAGGGGTAAACCAACGCCCAACGGAGGGAATTGACGCACGCATGGTACCGTAATCGAACCCTACCCCGGTAAGAGTAGATCTCCAGTTTTTGTTGCCGTAAACCATGCTTCCTGCACCGTTGATCACCCCAGTGGCATTTTTAACCAGGGTACCGAGCGAAGCAATTTCTTCTACATCCTTGAACGTAAAGCGAGCAACAGCACCAGCTCCCTGCGATGCACCCCTGATTTTTGCTGATCCAGCCCTGATCGAGAGCATATTCGAACCCATCGATTTCAGATCTTCCTGCATGGCCGCCTGCGCACCTGCTCCGAGCGCCATCATGGAAATCACCGAGGCAACACCGACAAGAATTCCGAGTACGGAGAGAAAG
>CAITZN010000141.1 GCA_903896915.1 uncultured bacterium | reverse complement strand
CGGAGCAGGTTTGGGAGATTTATCCTCTGGGTGCGGAACGTTACCTTAGGTGTGTCTGCAAGGTGCTGAGAAATGGGGGGGAGGGGAGAGCTTCTTTGTGTGGGTGCCTGCACTGTTAACCTGTTTTAGGTTCGAAATGTTGTTGAGTATCTGCTCGTACTCGTCAAGTTTTTCTTGCTGATTTTTCTGCCTTGTTACCCGTTATCATCGATTTGACAAGATTTTCATTGTGCATTCTGCTTGAGATAAAAACCCCAATGATGTGCAGAAAAACCAAACTCAATAGTATGTTGGCTGAGGTTTCGTGGAGTTCTTTCCAGGAGCTATCCTTTCCCTCGTGTCGTCCTCGTCTTTGATGTTTGTTGCCATGAGATTTTTTTTCATCATGGTCGGCATAGGCGATTCCCGCCATTGAGAACACTTTGCCAGAGTCAAATGAAATGTGTTCTCCCTTGGTTGCGTAGGCTAAATAACCACTTACACAGACGATCAAACTGCTAGCCAGAAGTGCAAGGATCATCCAGGATGCAGCTGGATTGTGGCCTGTGTAGTGTGTCGGATTTCCTGTTATTAATTCTTTTAAATATGTTGCTGCTTGCAGAGGGGAATATAAGAAATTTTTGAATAAAGCGTATCTTGTACCAAAAAAACCCCAGTAGATGCGAGCAATCACAATAAGAATAATCAGGTAGCCGATGTATCTATGCAGACACCCTTTTTCATCACCGGTTGCATAGGCCAAAAAAAAGAACACAACAAGCAGCCAATGAAAAACACGTATAAACAGATCCCATACCATTGTTTGGTTGTTCGTATTCATGGGTATTATTTCCTGAAATTCAAAGGGTTGTTGTGGGGATTTATTAACAAGCAGTTCTGTCTCAGCCAGACAATTTTTCATTATTACTAAGAGTCGTAATAACAATCGTTGATGAAGAAATTATGAAGAACATGGAGATAGTTTTAAAAAATATCCTGAAAACGGTAGTTGAATCGAGAGGGTTTTAGAAGGCGTTCAGGTTTTGCCAGTACTCACGCTAGTGGAACTGGCTGATTGCCTGTTCCGCTCCTGATGCTTCGTTATTGTTCTTCTTCCAGATCCCGGTAAGCGCTCACCACAAAACGCGGCGTGCAGACCGCCAGGAACACAAGGTCAGCCGTGCCGGTGTTGGTGATTCGCTGCTGACAACCGGCAGGGATCAGGACTGTGTCGCCGGGACCAACCTCCCGTGGTGCTTCCGTGCCGATCTCAACCCTACCGTAGCCTTCGATCAGCAAATACCTTTCGACAATGTTTTCCAGACTGTGCCAGCGGGTGGTCCGGCCAGGTTCAACCCGGGCACGGGCAACCGACACCGCCGGATCGTCGACAGTGTTGAGCAGTTCGGTGATGAAACAGCCCTCAGCAAAATAGTATTCGTCCTGTCCCATGTTCCTGAATGCCTGTTGCTCAAAGGAGGAAATGGGCTCTTTCGAGCCCCTTTTTGTTGTATGTAGGTTTGTCGGGTGATTACTTCAGGCTGTCTGTGCTGTGACAGGATATTGCACAGGAGTTAGTATACGGAATCGGCATAGCCTTATCGGGATCAACCCCCTTCACGAATTTGCTGTCCTTGCGGGGGACGACAAAGAGGTGAGAGGTGATATCATTCTCCCAATAGTTTTTGCCGTCTGCAGTGATCAGGCCTTTGCCAAAACCCGCCCCTGTTTGTGCCGTTTTGAATTGATGGCAGTTCACACAGGTGATCTTGGTGTCAGGTCCGTGCGCCATGCCCACGGCTTTCTCCGTGTGTTTAGCGACATCCTTCTGGGCCGTGTGGCAACTCTGACAGAAAACGCTACCAGGAGTAGCCGCATCCTTGCGCATCTGGTGTTTGAACGCCGCGCCAGCGCCATGGGGATCATGGCAGGTGGTGCAGCTCAGAATCTGCTCACCGTTCCGATATTTGCTGGAACGGATAAAGTCGAGGTACTGCTGATGGTGCGATTTGGAGTGGGATTCCCACACATCGCCGGGGGCCGCATCCTCGCGGGTGGTGTAATTGACCAGATAGTCGTTGCGGCTGGTGCCTGGCACCATCATCTTGTTGTCTTTATTGACCGGCTGGTCGTTGTTTAAAAACCCCTGCGGCCTGGAATGGCACTGTCCGCAAATGACCGACGCTCTTTCCGAAGCCAGTTTGCCGGGGCTGACGATAGTGGCTGCTTTTTTCGCAGCTGGAGCTTTGATGTGGGCTGAACCGGCGCCATGGCATGATTCACAACCGATATTCAACTCGTTGGGCACACCGTCGCCATCGATGTCTAACTCACCGTTCGGGTCATTGACTGCTCCTGCGACGTATTCCCCGGAGGTCAGTTTTTTGAGCGTATAGCCGGTGTAATGGCAGGAGGCGCATTCCTTTTCAAAGGACTTTGCAATTGGCGGATCTTTGAGTTT
>CAITZN010000140.1 GCA_903896915.1 uncultured bacterium | reverse complement strand
ATCAATGCCATCGAACGCCTCGGCGAAACCGTAAAGCTTGTCAACAATGGCGCAGACATCGACAGCGCCGACCGCCTGGTTTTCCCCGGTGTGGGCAACTTCGGGGCTCTAATGCAAACCCTGCGGCTAAAACAGCTGCGAGAGCCGCTCGTTCGCTATCTCCACTCCGGCAAACCCTTTTTCGGCATTTGCGTCGCTCTTCAGGCTCTGTTCGAATCGAGCGAAGAGGCCCCGGACGAGCCGGGTCTGGGTATCTTGCCAGGACGGGTGCAGCGCTTCACTACCGAGCTTGCCATTCCGCACATCGGCTGGAACGGCCTGAACATTCACCAGCCCTCCCCGCTGTTTAACGGCTTGGCTGGCAATGAAAAATTCTATTTCGTCCACTCCTATCATGTGGCCCCGAAAAGCAACGATGACGTCCTGACCACCACCGATTACGGCTATGAATTCGTCAGTTCCGTCCAGAAAGGCGCCCTGGTGGCCACCCAGTTTCACCCGGAAAAGAGTGGGAAAGCCGGACTGAAAATCCTGGAGAATTTCCTCGCCGGTAACCGCGAGGCCATCCGTCCCTCTAGCTGCCTGCAGACCACGGTCCTGGCCAAGCGGATCATCGCCTGCCTGGATGTACGCGCTAACGAGCGGGGCGACTTGGTGGTGACCAAGGGTGACCAGTACGATGTCCGCGAGGAGGGTGAGGTCCGCAACCTGGGGAAACCGGTGGAGCTGGCCAAAGAATACTATGAGCAGGGGGCCGATGAGATCACCTTTCTCAACATCACTGGCTTCCGGGATTTTCCGCTCGAGGATCTCCCCATGCTCGAAGTCCTGCAGCAGACCTCGAAAAATGTCTTTGTCCCCCTGACCATTGGCGGGGGCATCCGTGATTTCACCGATCGAAACGGTCGTTTCTACAGCTCCCTCGAGGTGGCCTCGCAGTATTTCCGCTCAGGGGCAGACAAAATATCGATCGGTTCAGATGCGGTACTCATTGTTGAGGAAATCCTGAAAACGGGCAAGGCCACGGGCCTCAGCTCCATCGAACAGATTGCCCGGGTTTACGGCAACCAGGCGGTGGTCATTTCCATTGACCCCCGCCGGGTTTATGTGGAAAACCCGAATGCGGTGCAGCACAAGGTGATCGAGACCGTTTTCCCCGGTCCCAACGGCGAACGATATTGCTGGTACCAGTGCACCATCAAAGGCGGCCGCGAAGGCCGGGAGTTGGATGCAGTCACCCTGGCCCAGGTCTGCGAACAACTCGGGGCGGGAGAAATTCTGCTCAACTGTATCGACAAGGACGGCACTAACTCGGGTTTTGACATCGAGTTGATCAATGCGGTCCGCTCGGCAGTCACCATCCCGGTAATCGCCTCCAGCGGTGCCGGTAATGCCAAGCATTTTTTTGAGGTATTTACCCAGACCAAGGCGGAAGCGGCTCTGGCCGCCGGGATCTTTCACCGCAAGGAAGTACCGATCGGGGCAGTGAAGGAGTATTTGCAAGACAAAGTGGAGATTCGCCCGGCCTGAACTCACCGAATACGAATTAAATTACGGTAGAATTAAGCACTTGTCTATAAACAGACAGGTGCTTTTTAATTATCAGGCTAAAACTTAACATACAAATAGGCCTCTTTAAGGGGGCAAGGTCAAGTATTAACCGATTCCTCTATGTCGTTGACAATGGCCGGAATCGTTGAATAAAGAACTGAAACAAGTTGGTGATACAAAAAAGGTTTACTGATGTATGCACTCATACCGGCAGTTACATATCTCTGTTGATCCTCATCCATTACATTGGCAGTCATGGCGATAATCGGAATATGTCGCCCTAAAAGCTTTGCGGTGAGAATATCGTAGACTTTTCCAGGTAGTTTTTCAGGTAAAGGCTGCCCTTTTTCAAGCGCTCTAATAATAGTGGCGGCAGTTAAGCCATCCATTAACGGCATTTGCATATCCAGAAAAATGACGTTGAAATCTTTATGTGCCAAAGCTTCCAAAGCTTCCAACCCGTTTCGTGCAGTGGTGACCAAATGGTTGCTGTTATGCTCTAGCATCATGCTTGCAACGTCCAAGTTCACCTCATTGTCGTCGACAAGCAAGATATGCAACCCACTGTTTTCTCTACCAATATGCAGCTCATCAACCGGATTGCTTGCAAGTAGTTTTCCTTCGCCAGATTGCATCTTAGTAATGAAATGAAAAGAGCTGCCGCTACCCACTTGGCTCTCGACCCAAATCCTCCCTCCCATCAATGTTACCAGTTGTTTACAGATAGAAAGCCCCAAGCCTGAACCTCCATATTTTCTAGTAATAGAAGCATCAGCCTGTTCAAAACTATCAAAGATCAGATTGAGTTTTTCAGGTGGAATACCTATACCCGTATCGTTGACTACGAAATGCAGTGCTATATTTTTGTCAGTATCAGATTCTGCCTCAAGATGAACATTGATAGCGACAGAACCAGAATGGGTAAACTTTATGGCATTACTGACAAGATTGAACAGAATCTGTCGCAGTCGCAAGTCATCCCCGATACAACAGGCGGGGAGGTCATCACTTGTGTTCACATGCAGTTTCAATCCTTTTTCTGCCGCATTTGCATGCATGGTAGTGATAATGCCATCCAACAGTTGATGCAGGTTGAAAACGACATTGCTCATCTTGAGCTGACCGGCTTCTATCTTGGAAAAATCAAGGATATCCCCAATGATGCCTAGCAGATGCTCGGCAGAGTTGTAGACATTCTCGATACAATGCCGCTGGTTGTTATCGAGTTCTGTCTGTAAGGCAAAATGGGACATCCCCAAAATGGCATTCATAGGAGTGCGAATTTCATGTGACATATTAGCAAGAAATGCGCTCTTGGCCTTACTGGCAGCTTCAGCTGCCTTTTTAGACCTGATCAGATCTTCTTCAATTTGTTTTTTTTCTGTAATATCGACGCTGTATTCAATAATCTGAATCAATTTATCAGCTTCGTCGTATATTGGATAGCCGTGGACCTCAACTATTCGTTTTTCTCTGCTCGTATTCAAATGCACATGCTCAACGACTACCGAACTACCACTATTCTTGATCTCCATGACAGGGCAAGGATGTTCATGACCTTGACAGGGCTCTGTTAAGCCATGCGTGAGCCAGTGGCAAGTTCTGGTCTCCCCCCCAAGATCAAGTCCGGCAGCTTTATTAGCCAAAATAATTTCAAAGGTGCTGATATCAATAACGTAAAAGGGGTGAGAGAGTGCGTCGAGAACGGAGCCTAAAAATATATTTTGCCGAACCAATTCTTTTTTGGAATCAAGAAGTGACTGGTTTAGGCCGTTGAGTTGATGAGTACGCTTCTCGATTTCATCTTCAAGGTTATCGTTAAGATTTTTCAGTTTATACAGAGTGAAGCTGGTCAGTGACATGATCCCGTAAACAAACAGAGAACCTCCCAGGAAAATCACACTGACTAAAATCTCAAGGGGAAAGCTGATGTTTATGAATTGTATCAGGAGGTAACCGATATAGCCGATGATGAAACAACCAATGAGCACAGTGAGAACAAACCATCTTGGTTGTAACGAGGGAGGGACTACATGCTGTAAACGCCGACTTGTAAACATCGACGCAATCAGTATTGCTGCGCCTGCAGTGACCATGATCATTAGGATCAAATTCATTATATCAAGAGAGGCGTACTCTTATTTAAACGGCCATTTATGCCACGACAACTTGGTGACAGATTAATGCAACACTTGGCACATTATACTGGAACGGGTACCACATATATCATTTGTATCCCAGGAAGTCTGCGGGGTCTATAAATATCGCCTATTTTACTTTTAGGGAACGGGAAAAGTGATGTCAAAATACGATTCTCCCTGATGTGGCGATACTTAACAATGTTACGACAATGGTCATCCTGCAAGGTTAAGAGCCGCAACGGTAAGGGCTATGTATCTCCCTGTCTTGGCTACAGTGACAAATACGACAAAGACGACCAAGCTTTCACCCATAACTCCGGCCGCGACAGTCAAAGGGTCGCCGATGATCGGAACCCAGCTTAACAAAAGCGACCAGCGGCCATAACATCGGTACCAGCCTTTCGTGCGTTCGAGCGCAGCTCCCTTCAGAGGGTACCATTTCTTGTCATGGAACCGTTCGATGCCGCGACCTAGCCCCCAATTAAAAACGGCGCCCAGAATGTTGCCAACGCTTGCGACCAGCACCAGCATCCAAGGGGTATAATCGCCGCCCAGCAGGAGGCCGGTCAAAACCACTTCCGATTGTGCCGGAAAAATCGTGGCAGCAAGAAATGCCACCAAAAACAGCCCTGTATAGACCGCCAAATCGGTCATTTGACGACACGAGCGGCGAACTGAAACCAACCCTGAAACGCCATATAAAATCCTACCGTCAGAATCAGCACTCCGGAAAAATAAGGTGCTTTGCGCATGAACGCACCGAACCAGGCATACCGTTTTGTTGCATGCCGCACGCTCAAGGCTGCAGCCGTGCCAACCGTGACCAACGTGAGGGCCAGCCCGACGCTGAAACTCATAACGAGGGTCGCACCGAGCGCTATTTCTTTTAATTGTAAACAAAGGAGAAGAATGGTGATTGCCGCTGGGCATGGGATCAGGCCACCAGTCAAACCAAACAAGATAATTTGTCCGGTGGTGACATTGCGGTCTGCAAACTTGCGGCGTATGTCATTAGCATGGGCAAGTTCATGCGCATCGCGATACCCTCCAGTCAGGACATCCAACCCGCCCAGCTCTTCATGCAGATGATCATGGTCATGACAGTGCGCGTGCACTGCCAACTGTGCGCGTTTGTTGTCACACCACGTACGCACCAACATCCAAAGAGCGATACCGATAATGATGACGGCGGAAGCTAATTGAAAATACGGCTCCATTGCTTCCGCGTCCATACCTCGCCAGAAATACAAGCCGCCCAGAGCAACGCCCCAAACGACCGACGTATGTGACAAGGTTGCGGCCAGCCCCAACAAAACAGCCTGCCTGACTGTTCCGCGAATAGCAACAATGAAAGCGGCCATCAATGTCTTGGAATGGCCGGGCTCCAACCCATGCAAAGCGCCCAGCAAAATAGCGCTTGGGATAAAAAGCCATGTGTTGGAGCTCCCTTGCTGGAGCACTTCAGTGAAAGGTGTCATGATACGACCTAATAATATTTTGCGATTTTTTTAAAGGCTTCCAGGATGTCGCTTTTGCATTCCAGGGATCTCGGCGGCAAAGGTTTGGCCGACTAAATGGTATCCAGAGAGAGTGTAACCGATGGCTGCTCGTTATCTGCAAGCGGTTCTGGAGCTTTGATGCGCATCCGGTCTTTTGGTATTTGAACTTCGCTATCCAGATGGACGGCGATCGATTGCGCCCGTTGTTCGGCAAGCTGCAGT
>CAITZN010000139.1 GCA_903896915.1 uncultured bacterium | reverse complement strand
TTATCTCAAATCGGCGGAACTGGCCGAGCAGATGGGCCTTGCGGATCATTTCATGGGAATGGGCAACGACGGGGTTCGCTTCATCGGCCACGGCGTCGGCCTGGAACTCGATGAATACCCGATTTTCGCCAAGGGTGTGAAGATGCCCCTGGCGGTAGGTATGACTTTTGCCCTTGAACCCAAATTCGTCTTCCCGGAAGGGGCTATCGGCATTGAAAACACCTATGCCCTGACCGCAGACGGCCTCAAGGTCCTGACCCGTGCCCCCCAGGAAATACTCAGCGTGTAAACAGGTGGGCGGTCGCCCGCATTGCAAAATTCTCATCGTCCTGACTACGGACATAACAGGAAGGCCCTCTTACCGCTCACAGATGCAAGTTACAAATGGCTAGGTATCTGCATCAGTGGGCGGTTGAAAAATCAATCTTGACTTCTGTTGCCAAAGTGAAACAATAAGAGCAAGAGTGTGATATGGAAAATTACGTTAATCCGTTGAACAAAAGAGGTTAAAATTGACACCACGCCCTCCTTTTCATCATCTCACCAAAAGCAACCTTTCTCCTACTAGCGATCTCTCCCAAGTAATATCTTCACAAAAGGATAAACTGGCGGAGACAATCTCCATAAACAAGGGTATCAGCTTCCAAGGGAATATTGCCGCCATCGCAATGGAAAATATTTTTCAACTTTTAGATTTTGCGGCCCTTACAGGAAAATTGGAAGTCAACTCCCCCGACAACACAGGCAACTTTTACTTCACAAAAGGCGTACTCACCTCTGGCATGCTGCAGATCAATCACAGAAAAATAGGAGAGATTCTGCTTGAATCGCAGCTGATCTCCGAGGAGCAGTTGCAAGAGTGCCTGCGTCTCCATAAACAGAGCAACTTTCAACGCCGACTCGGCCAGATTCTTCTGGAAATGGGTTATATCCAGCCTTTTATATTGAACGAATCCCTGCTCAGCCAGATCAAAGAAGCCTTTTTTGAAGCACTTTCCTGGCATGAAGGCACCTTTGTTTTTTATCAGAATGTGGCTCCTGCTCCGGATGCAATCCAACTGCAGGCCCGGATTGATCATCTGTTGCTGGAAGGCATGGTTTATATCGACGATACAGCATCGCCAGAGCCATAACCTCCCTGTGCCCTTCGAAAAACGTGAATCCTCGACGTCTCGCGGCTGAATCGTGCCAGCCAAACCCGACCTTGCACAACTCCGCCCTACTTTCTATTCGATTATCCTTCTCCCCTGTAGTATAGATCAATCGGTTTTGGAGAATGCCCCTGATCATCAGGGCTTCCGGCGATTTAAGGCCTCGATTGTCCTTGAACCGGACTGCGCCACTTTCCCCCTCTTGGAGAAATTGGGAGAATCCAACTTGCAAAAACAAAAATAATTGATACGGTTTCACCCGGTAGGTTTTTGTCCTGCCGAATCGCTTACGGCTACGTTTGTTTTGAATCTTTACTGACAACAAACAGGGAACATACACAGGGCGTATGGAGCAGGAAAAAATCTTCGAACGACTACTATCGATCATCACCCGCTATTATCAAGATCGGGAACAAGGGCGCTTTGTCGATTATCTCGACCCCGGCGATCTCCAGCGACTTCTGGATCTCGATGGCGGCCAGGAAACGGAGAACTGGGACCAGATGTTTTCCTGGGTTGAAAAATATTTGACCCATGCCGTCAAAACCAGTCATCCGAGTTACCTCAACCGCATGTGGGCCGGGGCCAATCTGCCCTCTGTGATCGGCGAGATGGTCACGGCCATCACCAACACCTCTGCCTGTACCTATGAGACCGCGCCTGTGTCGACGCTCATGGAGAAGTACATGCTGCGGACCATGCTGAATCTGGTCGGCTTTAAAAATGGCAGTGGCCAGATGACCACCGGCTCAAGCAACGCCAATATGATTGCGATGATGGCGGCCCGCAATGCGTTCAATCCTGCAATCAAACAAGGCGGGTTGTTCCGTCAGCCTGAGTTGTTTGCTTTTGTCAACGAAGACGCCCACTATTCCATGGATCGAGCCGCGAATATCATCGGCCTGGGCACCGACCACCTGATCAAAATCCCGGTCGATGCACACGGCCGCATGCACCTTGCCGACCTTGAACAACGGATGGCCGCGATAGTGGCGGATGGTGGCATTCCCTTCTTTGTCGGGGCCACCGCCGGCACAACGGTCCGGGGTTCGTACGACCAGCTGCAACCCTTGCTGGCGCTACGGGACCGCTACAACTTCTGGCTCCATGTCGATGGCGCTTGGGGCGGGGCAGTCATTTTCAGTGATACCCTCAGGCAGCACTATCTGCCCCACCTCGAACAGGCCGATTCCTTCACCCTGGATTTCCACAAAATGCTCGGCACGGCCCTGATGTGCAACGTCCTGCTGTTCAACAACCGGCCCTCCGTGCTCAAAGAGGTGTGCAGCGCCGGTGACGAAAGCTATATTTTCAGGGAGGGAGATGATGGCGATGTCCGCGATCTCGGCACCCTGTCCCTGCAGTGCGGCCGCCGGGTCGACAGCCTCAAATGGTTTCTTGACTGGAAATTCTACGGACAGCATGGCCTCGCCAAGCGAATCGAAAACTATCTGGACCTGTGCCGGTATGCGGCGGATCAGGTCCAACAGTTCGACGAGTTGACAATGGTCGTGCCCCGTGAATCCTTTAATATCTGTTTCCGCTTCCAGACACCCGCAGGCATCCCTACCGAGGCCTTCAACCGGGATTTGCGTGATCGTATGCACCGACAGGGTACAAGTCTGGTTGGCACCGGCTTTGTTAATGGCCAACTGACTCTGCGCCTGCTCATCACCAACGTCAATGTCGGCAAACCCGAAATTGACACTTTTTTGCAAACAGTCATCAAAACAGGTCAAGAGCTGCTGGCCGAAAGGAAGGGTCGTGACCATGTCTGAACCTGAAATTGGCATGACTGACAACGACTACACGGTAACGCAGAAAGATGCGGCAGATTTCCTCCAGGTATCGACTAAATCCATCAGCAGATACCGAAAAAGAGGTCTGCCATACAAACTGATCCTCAATCCAGTGGCTGGCAAGCAGGAGGTCCGGTTCTGCTATGCAGACTTGGAGCGATGGCATGAAGGCCGACAGTTGCTCGCCACCTATGCTCGCGACGCAGTCGTTCCTGCAAGCAACGAGGGTGGTAACGGGGACAGCGACAGCCGAATATCCGAGCACGCAACCAATCAGACCTTCCTGGCCGATCTACTGGCGGCCTACAAGGAACAGATCCATCTGCTTCGCGACCAGTTGGAGGACATGCGGGAACAGTTGAGTCGACGCGACCGGCAGATCGACGATCTGATGCGATTAATGGTTGGGTTGCAGCTGGAATACAAGCCGATGACCGTCGCCCCAACCGACTCCGGTGCGACGATCATTGAAGAAGCGCGAAGAAAACCGGACCTCCCGCACCAGATGCCATCCGAGCAACTCTTCGAAACAATCGAATTGCCAGAGTATTTCCAGCAGACGCAGACGGTTACGACGATGGCACCAGCGCCTCCCGCACAGGATGCCAGCCCCGGGAAAAAGATTTTCTCCCGTGAGCAGCTATCCGCATCAATCCTACGGCTGCGCCGCAAGGGCAAGAGTTATGCGGAAATTGCAGGAGCCTTGAACCAAATAGGGGCCACCACCCTCTCCGGACGGCCGCAGTGGACGGTATTGGAGGTCAGGACCCTGCTGCCCGGCCTGGTGGAAATGACGACCGAGCAGCTGAGCAACGAGGGCACCTTCTGACGCCGCAGCCATCTACTAGCATACCACAAAAAGCACAACTAACCGGTTGCCAAAAAGGCTGATACGTAGTCCTTCCGCTCGTGCCGACAACCGCTTTTTCCGGCCAGGCCATGATTCACGGCTTGACTTCATCGGTACCTGCAGGTACGATGATTCGCATCAAAATTCAGGTGTCCGTAGCAACGGATGAAAAGGGAATCCGGTTACAATCCGGAACGGGCCCGCCGCTGTACCCGGGGACGAATTCCGCAGTTTCGCCACTGTTTTCTTAAAGGAAACGGGAAGGCGCGGAAGGAGAATGATCCGGAAGTCAGAAGACCTACCTGAACTGCAAGACCCCGACCTTTCTGGCAATAAAGGTGGGCGACAAAACTCCAGCGGTAAACAAGGGACATCCTGGATCAAGATTTTATTGGTCCGGGATTTTTTTATTTCGGGCCTGAAATAATGGAAAGCCGAGGATTTGGTTCGTTGGTCAACCGATCCACACCGGATTTCACCCTGCTGATCCAGACCGAGGGAGAGACAGTGCAACAGACTGAGGCGATACTACTGGCCATGTTCGGGACCACGGTGGAACCGGCCCTGCAGGGGCTGATGGCCATCAAGTCCGCTATGGAACAGGCCTTCCCGCACACCCCGGTCACCCTCGCCTTCACCTCCAACCAGATCCGCCGCATCTGGCGCAAGCGCGCCGCCGATCCGGCCTATCTGGCTGCGCACCCCGAAATACCGCAGGAAATCCTCCAGGTACAAGGGGTTCTGGCTGCCATCGCCAATCTCCAAGACCGCGGATACGACACCCTGGTGGTGCAGCCTACCCACATCGCCCCGGCCGAAGAATTTCACGACCTCGCCGCCTACGTCCACGCCCTGGCATCCATTCGCACTATGAAGCCCCGCTGGCAACCCTTTCAAAAAATCGCTCTCGGCCGGCCTCTACTGGGCACCTACAGCCTCAAGCATGCTTATAGCACAGACATCCGTATTGCCGCCGAGGCCCTGGCCGATGATGCCGACCTGGCCCGTCGCGAGGGGGCGGCCCTGGTCTACATGGGCCACGGCAACCACTATTTCCCCTCAGGCGGCCTCTACCTCGAATTTGCCGCCCAAATGCGCCAACTCTATCCAGACGTCCTCACTCTGATCGGCACGGTGGAAGGATTCCCCGGACTCGACCAAGTTCTTGAAGGCTTGCGGCAGCATGCAGCCAAGCGAGTGGTGCTGAAACCCTTTCTCCTGGTTGCCGGCGACCACGCCACCCGCGACCTGACTGGACCGGAGGAAGGCTCGTGGCAATCGGTCCTGACCAAGGCAGGATTTGCGGTCATCCCGGTTATCAATGGCCTGGGTGAACAAACGGCCGTGGCCCAGATCTTTGTCGACCATGCCGCCGAGGCCGCCGCCGATGCAGGTATCGAGCTCCGCTGATGAACAGTCGATCGACAACCAAGACCCTGCTCCTGCTGACAGCGATCCTCGTCTTTGCGGTCGCTCTGGCAGCCACCCTGGGATTCCTCAAGGTTTCGATCGTTGATGTCGCCACCATTCTCTTTGCCAAACTGACCCAGCAGACCCTGCACGCTGGTATCGATCCAATTGCCGCCACCGTGGTGGGCGATATCCGCATGCCCCGGATCCTGGCCGCAGTCCTGGTCGGCGGCATGCTCGGGGTCAGCGGCGCCATCTTTCAGGCGATCCTGCTCAACCCCCTGGCCGACTCGTACACGCTGGGCATTTCCACCGGTGCTGCCTTTGGCGCCTCCCTGGTGATTGTCCTCCAAATCTTTGGTCTGGTCCTGCCGCCAGTGGTTTCGGTGCCTATCTTTGCCTTTGGCGGTGCCATCGGCACGCTCGCCCTGGTCCTCTACCTGGCCTCGGGCGATCGACGCCTCTCCTCCACAAGCCTGATTCTGGCAGGGGTGATCGTTGCCGCCATCCTGTCCGCCGCCATCGGTTTCCTCAAATTTCTCGCCGACGAGCAGGTCGGGATCATCATCTTCTGGCTGATGGGCAGCCTCTCCGGTGCCTCATGGCAAAACATTTTGCTGCTGACCCCCACCGCCCTGCTGGGAACCATGGTAGCGCTGTTCTACAGTCGCGACCTCAACATCATGGCCACCGGCGACCGGGCAGCCACCTCGCTGGGCGTGCACACGGTCCGGTTGCGGACCACCCTGTTGACCGCCGGCACCCTGCTGACCGCTGTGGCGGTCTCAGTCTCCGGGATCATCGGTTTTGTCGGCCTGATCGTGCCCCACATGTTACGCCATATGGTCGGCCCCGACAACCGACGGCTGATCTCGCTGTCCTTCTTCACCGGCGGCCTGCTGCTCCTGTTCGCGGACACTCTGACCCGGGCAGTGCTGCCGGTCGAAGTCCCGATCGGCGTCCTCACTGCCCTGCTGGGAGGCCCTTTTTTCTGCATCCTGTTCAAAAAACGGCAAAAAGATGGCACGACCACTTTCTGAACAGAACATGGACCGTCTCTGGTCGCTCAAGGACGTCAGCTTCGGCTACGGCACCACACCGGTGTTGCAAGAGGTCAGCCTCGAGCTGCGGCCGGGCCACTGTTACGGCATTCTCGGCCCGAACGGCAGCGGCAAGACCACCTTGCTCGACCTGCTCAGCGGGCTCTTGGCGCCGCAGTCCGGGACTATCGAATTTAATGGCCGATTCCTGCACTCCTGGCCGAAAAAACATCTGGCCCAGCAACTGGCTCTGGTTCCCCAGGACTTTATGGTCCGCTTCGGGTATTCGGTCCGCGAGGTGGTGGAAATGGGACTGCACCCGCATCTCCATCGCTTCGCCACCCCCAGCTCAGAGGACCTCGCCCTGATTGAAGAGGTGTTGGAACTGACCGGGATCACAACGTTTGCGGATCGTTCGGTCACCCGCCTTTCCGGCGGCGAGAAGCAGCGAGTGGCGGTAGCCCGGGCCCTGGCCCAACAGCCGACGGTACTGCTTCTGGACGAGGCCACTTCCAACCTCGACATCCACCATAGCCTGGAGATTCTGCAACTCATCCGGAAGCGTTTTGAGCAACAGGGGATGCAGGTTATCGCGGTCATGCACGACCTCAATCTGGCCTCGTTTTTCTGCGACCACCTGATCTTCCTCAAAAAGGGGCATGTGGTCTGCCAGGGTCCCACCGAGGAGGTGCTGACCCCGGAAACCATCGCAACCGTCTACGGCGTCGAAGCAGAAGTCACCCCCAATACCTTTACCAACTGCCGACAGGTCAGCTTCAGGCTGCCGGTTAACCCTTAACCCTTGCTTTACGGAACAATGAATCTCAAATCGCTTCTTTTCATTCCCTGTTTCATTCTCCTCTTCGCCGCCGTGGTCTCTGCCACAACCGTCACGGACAGCGAGAAGAAAACTTTGAATTTCACCAAGCCCTTTCAGCGCATCATCTCGCTCTATCCGGCCCATACCACCAATCTGGTCGACCTCGGCCTCAGCAAGGAGATCATCGCCTGCGGCCCCAGCGACACCCTGCTGCCCAAGCTGCCCCGGGTTCAGTTTCAGGATGACCCCGAACGTCTCCTAGCCCTCAAGCCTGACCTGGTCCTGATCCGGCCGATGGTCAGCAGGGCGTACCCCAACCTGGTGCGCACTCTGGAAAAAAATAATGTCCGCGTCGTGAGTCTGCAGCCAACCGAAATAGCTGATCTCTTCACCTACTGGGAAACTCTCGG
The DNA here is from genome assembly GCA_903896915.1 of uncultured bacterium. Taxonomy (GTDB): domain Bacteria; phylum Desulfobacterota; class Desulfobulbia; order Desulfobulbales; family Desulfobulbaceae; genus Desulfobulbus. The sequence continues at coordinate 320 of CAITZN010000139.1, read as the reverse complement.
TAAACTGACCGGCCGGGAACAACAGGCGAAGGCTATGATCGAGACCTTCGACAAACGGATGGCCAAAGTCACTGCCTCGCTGCAGCAGATCCCGCAGGCCAAGCGCAAACGGGTCTATTTTGAGGCCATCCACAAACAGATGAAGACCTTCGCGTCCACCTCCATGGCCATGTTCGTGCTGGAATCGGCTGGCGGCATCAATATCGCTGCGGATGCCGAACGGATGCGCGAAACCAACATCGCCGCCTACGGCAAGGAGCGGATTCTGGCCAAAGCGGGCCAGATCGATTTCTATCTCGCTCAGAACGGCCGGATGAATC
>CAITZN010000138.1 GCA_903896915.1 uncultured bacterium | reverse complement strand
GCGAGCCACAACGCTGAAAGCTGTTCCGCCGAAAGCTCCCCCTGCTTACGTCTGCCGTTGTGCATAGCCGCCTCAAAACGGTTCATCGCCACCTGCCGAAAGACCGTGGCAAAAATCGACTCAAGTTTCTGACAGATGAAGGCACGGCGGGCTTCAGGGGTCTGGATTAGTGCCAGTTGCGCCTTGAATACCAGCAGTTCGGCAAAGACCGAGGCAGTTTCAGCCAGCACTAACGGGGCATTACTGTTGTAGAACCCCTGCTCCGCCGCTAGAACCTGATGAACACCATGACCAAGCTCGTGTGCCACGGTAGAGACATCCCGCATATTGCCGGTATAATTGACCAGGATATACGGGTGGCACTCCGGGACGCAGGGATGGGCAAAGGCTCCGCCCCGCTTGCCCTGCAACAGAGGAGCGTGAATCCAGTTCTCCGTAAAAAACCGCTCAGCGATAGCCGCCATTTCCGGTGAAAACCCGGCAAAGGCATTCAGCACAATCTCCCTGCACTGATCCCAAGAAACCATTGCCTCGTCCGCCCCCGGTACCGGAGCATAACGGTCGTAATCGAACAGTTCCTCATAGCCGAGCAATTCTTTTTTCAGATTGTAGTAACGGTGGACAAGGGCATAGCGGGAGATTACCGCCTCCACCAAAGCCTCCACCGTTTGATCCGGGACTTCGTTGGCCAGATTCATGGCGCTGACCCAGGATGGGTAGCGGCGCAACCGGTCGTCGATCATCTTTTCCGCAGCCAGCGTATTGAAAATGTGGGCCAAGATATGCAAGCTGCGCTGCAGCCCTTCGGTCAGCTCCTCTGCCCCGTTTTCCCTGATCTGACGATCCGGATGATAGAGATCGCTCAACACTTCTTCCTCGGTCCGCCCCTTGGGGCCGAACTGCATCTGCCCGAGCAGTTTTTCAAACAGCAGATTCCAGGCACTCCGGCCGACGGGACCCAGTTCCTGGAGCAGCTCCTCTTCCTTGGTGCTCAACTGATGCGGGGCAAACTGCCGCAGGCTTTCCAGATAATGGCGGTAGTGGCGCAAGCCCGGTTGGTGCAGCAGTTGATTGGCCTGATCCGTACCCAGCTGGTTCCATTCCAGCCGGAAGAATACAGTCAACTTGCCAACCCGGGCCGTCAGTTCTTCGACCTGCTGCAGTAGGGCTGATGCCTGAGCATTGCCGGTCTGGGTGATGAAATGGAGAAAAGCAAAGGTTTCAAGCCAGGCCAGGAGAACATCGACCGCTTCCAGACGCTGGACAACGGCGTTGATGGCCACGGCATCGAGGTCGGCAACCCGTCCGGCAAACTCGGCGGCCAGGATCTCTGCCAGTTGCAGACATTGGGCCATATCCCGCCCAATCTCCGAGGAATCCGCTGCTGAATACAGGGTTTGCAGATCCCAGAGAACCGTTGCTGTACCAAGTTGCAGGTTGGTGTCTGTGGTCATGAATGCCCCTATTAATGCTGATAACGGAGGTGGTGGAAATGGATTATAGTGTGATTGTCTGCGACGTGTCAGGTTTCATTCCAAACATGGGGCCACAGTTACCTGTTGTAAAAAGAACTGATCTTTTCCGAAACACCTGAAAGTGAAAAGGCAGGGCCAACCGGCTCTGCCTTTTCGTTATCCTGTCATCTCTTACGTATTGATTTCGTACCCACAGGATCTTCTTCCACGTGAGGATCTCCGCTCGTTTTTGGTTTGCCCTTGCCAATTACGGGGGTTAATTGCTTCTGTTTCGG
>CAITZN010000137.1 GCA_903896915.1 uncultured bacterium | reverse complement strand
TTCACCACACCGACCTGCCTGTAGCGGCACAAAAGAAATTGTTGGTCCGAAAAGGGCTTCGCACCCGCATTCACGGTGCATTGAATTTATTGGGAAACGATGACCGAATCCTTTGACCGGCACATCTGACCGATTGATTGCCTGATGACCATGCCAACCCCAATGCCTGCCGACCAAGCAGCGAACAACTCAAGCGCGCGGCGAATTGGCGAGCACAGCGTTCGTTTTGATCCTTTACTTGACAGCGTCATTGCCATTGCCAATATTTTTGGCATTACCACCACCCTTGAAGCTCTATCAGCCGGGCTGCCGCTTGAAGGCAATCGCATCACACCCGACCTGTTACCACGTGCAGCAGCAAGGGCAGGCCTGACAGCCAAACTGGCACGCCGCTCAATGGACAATTTGCGCCCCGGCCTCTTGCCAGTTATTCTGCTGCTCAAAGAAAACCAGGCCTGTCTGTTATTGGAATGGCTTCAGTCAGGGGAAGCGCGGGTCCGGTTTCCGGAGAACGGCGAATCATCCGATGTGTTGACGCGTGAAGAACTGGATAGCCTGTATGCGGGGATCGTCTGCTTTGTCCGTCCGGTCTTCAAATTTGATCCCCGCTCGCCAGATACGGGTGAACTGAAGTCGCAGCATTGGTTTTGGAGCGTTGTGTTTCAAAACTGGCGCTTGTACCGCGACAGCTTGCTTGCGGCACTGCTGATCAATATTTTCGCTCTAGCGATGCCGATGTTTTCGATGACGGTTTATGACCGGGTCGTACCGAACCGGGCGGAAGAGACACTGTGGGTATTGGCCATCGGCGTATTTCTGATGATGCTGTTCGACACGCTTCTACGAATACTGCGTGCCTACATACTGGATACGGCCGGAAAACGCATTGATGTCACGCTCTCCGCGCGGATCATGGAACGCGTTCTTGGGTTGGGCATGGCGGACCGGCCGGCCTCGGTTGGTTCGTTTGCGGCCAACTTGCGGGCCTTCGAATCGGTCCGTGAGTTTGTTGCCTCTGCCACCATAACAACCTTGGTGGACATTCCCTTTGTATTTGTGTTCTTGTTTGTCATCGCCTGGATTTCTCCCTGGCTGATCGTTCCGCCCCTGTTTTGTATTGGCATCCTGATCGTTGCCTCACTGGTCGTCCAACAGAAGATGCAGGAACTCGTTGAAGTTACGCAAAGGGCAACTTCACAGCGCAATGCGACGCTGGTTGAAAGCCTTGTCGGCATTGAAACCGTCAAGTTCATGGTGGCGGAAAGCAGCTTTCAGCGCAAATGGGAGCAGTCGACCGTTTTTCTGGCACAAAACGGTACCAAGTTGAAGCTGCTGTCTTCCAGCATCATGAGCATGGTGCAGTTTCTGCAGCAGTTTGTGTCAGTCGTGATGGTGATCGTGGGTGTCTATCTGCTCGTGGACAACCAGCTCAGCATGGGTGGCATCATTGCCGCATCGATGCTGGCGGGTCGGGCCCTTGCGCCCTTTGGACAGGTGGCCGGACTACTGATGCAGTACCACAATGCCAAGAGCGGCCTGTCGTCTATTGAGAGACACATGCAGACCCGACCCGAGCGGCCCGATGACTCGGCTTTTCTTCATAGAAACGGATTTCAGGGAACTATTGAGTTCAAGAACGTCAGCTTCTCTTACCCCGGACACCAACAAGCCGTATTGCGCAATGTGTCATTCAAGATACAGGCTGGAGAAAAGGTGGCCTTTATTGGTCGTGTAGGTTCCGGCAAATCCACGATCCAGCGGTTGGTTCTGGGCCTGTACCAACCGACTGAGGGAGCCATCTTGATAGACGGCATTGATCTACGCCAGATTGACCCGGCCGAGTTGCGCCGTGCAGCGGGTTTTGTGTCACAGGACGTCAGCCTGTTCTTTGGAACATTAAAAGAAAACATTACGCTAGGAGCGCCGTTTGCTGACGACCAGGATGTGATCAACGCGGCCGAGGTCGCAGGTGTGACCGAGTTCGCGAATCGGCACCCCCGGGGCTTCGATATGCTGATCGGTGAACGCGGCGAATCGCTTTCGGGCGGGCAGCGGCAGGCTGTTGGCATCGCACGCGCGGTGTTGAATGACTCAC
>CAITZN010000136.1 GCA_903896915.1 uncultured bacterium | reverse complement strand
TCCCAATGTCAATGAATGTATAGATGCGTTGATTACGTCAAATTCCCTCCAAGATGTACCTTTGGGGCGGCTTAAACACTGCATACGCCTCTACCTCGAATTGATGAGAAAGGACATTATTTCTGGAAAATATGTAGAGTCACCCTTTGTTGATCATCAAGCTTGGGTTCGCAAACTCATTTCTTTTGTCCAGAAATATCACCAGCCTCGATTTACAAGGGTCATCAATGGCACAGGCGTTATCGTCCATACTAATCTTGGCCGTTCGCTTCTCCCTGTTTCTTCCATGGAGTTGTTGGCTGTTGCTGGCAGGGGGTATTCCAATCTTGAATTTAATTTGGAAACCGGAAAGCGTGGTTCACGGTACGAACATGTTGAAGAACTGCTCTGTGAACTAACCGGTGCTGAAGCGGCTCTGGTAGTTAACAATAATGCTGCTGCCGTATTGATCGCGCTTGAAACGCTAGCAAATAATAAAGAGGTTGTCGTTTCTCGTGGTCAGTTGGTCGAAATTGGGGGTTCTTTTCGCATTCCCGACATTATGGCCCGGAGCGGGGCGCATCTTGTGGAAGTCGGTACAACGAATTGTACACACTTTCGCGATTATCAAGCAGCCATCACCAGCGAGACAGCACTATTGCTCCGTGTCCATTGCAGCAATTATCGCATTGTTGGTTTTACCAGCGAGGTGCCCGATGTCGAATTGGTTCAATTAGGCAAGGCACATGATCTGCCGGTGATGGAGGATCTGGGATCCGGTTGTTTTATTGATTTAAGCAAATTTGGCCTGGCAAAAGAACCGACAGTCCAGGAGGTCGTCGCCAGCGGTATGGATATTGTCACCTTTAGTGGCGATAAATTACTCGGAGGGCCGCAGGCCGGTATAATCGTTGGCAAAAAGAGGTATGTCGAAAAGATTAAAAACAACCCCCTCAACAGGGCGCTTCGTATCGATAAATTTACTTTGGCTGGCCTTGAATCCGTGCTGCGTCTTTACCTGGATGAATCCCAGGCGCTACAGGAAATCCCCACCTTGTCGATGATAACCGCGTCAGAGGAAAGTGTTCGGCAGCGAGCCATGAACTTTTTGGATCGTGTCCAAAAGAGCCTTGACGATCGCGGCGATTTTGTCTTGGTTCGAGTTAATTCCAGAGTCGGTGGCGGTGCAATGCCTGAGCAGGACATTGCGAGCTGGGCAGTTGCTGTGCGACCGGGAAATATGAAAATGAGTCGGTTGGAGCAACTGCTGCGTCATGCCCCTGTTCCTGTTGTCGGCAGAGTTGAAGACGACAGACTGTTGTTAGACATGCGCACCATTGCCGATGATGAACTAGGTGTGCTTGTCGAGAGTCTGCAGAGCGCTTTGGCTGCTAATAGGGTTGGTGAAGATGAAATGATTGTTGGAGCGCAATAAGAGACCGATATGCTATTTCTTGATGACCTTGATATTCTTCGATTTCCTTTTGCACAGGAAATACAACAACTGCTACCGCTGCCTGCAACGATCGATTTTTGTTCCTTCAGGGCCGACGGGGTGATGCAGACCTTGCCAATTAACCTGGCCACAGACAGCAGCACGGCAGGGGGGGCGTCTCTTGCCGAACCCAGGTTGATGAATGATGAGCTTGTTATACCGTTGCAAGTCGTGTCTGGCGAGAGCGTTGCCGTTGTTGTCAGTGACGTTGATCCTGCCCTTTTGCGAAGGATGTCGGCCTCATGGCTGCGGGAATTGCAGGCGAGTATAGTTGATCGACTGGAAAAGACGCGATGGGTGTTTATTGATCCTGAAACTGAGTTGTACAATCGGCGGGCCGCCACAGTTTTTTTGCAGGAATCTGCCTCCGCAGATCCTGGATTTTTTTTCTTGTTGAACGCAGTGTTCTACAGGCGGACCGCTGCCGGCATTCTTCAGAAGACAAGGGAAACCGCTGCTCTTTTACAGGCCTTGACCGGGGGCTCTTGTTTTTCTTTCGGGTGTGGTGTTTTCGGTCTGCTGATTCGGGGGCAGAGTAGAGAACAAGCCTTGAAAACGGCACATCACCTCCAGCGCCAATTGAAGCGGGAAGGGATGAATAAGGTGCAGATCGGATTTTCCCAAGCGATCCCTTCGGCCACGCGGCTCGAGTCCACGGCCCTAGACAGGTTTTGGCGGTCCTTGGCTATTGCTGAAAAACGCGGTCCTTTTGGCATCTGTGATACGGATGCGATCGATGAACAGCGGCCGCACCTTTTTCAACTGACCCACACCGATCTTCTCGGAAAACTGAAAAGAAAGTGGCGGAATCTTTCCCAGTTTACTCTCGCTGTTTTTTCTCTTCAACCGCAGGCCGGATGTTCCATTGCATGTGTTGACCGTGTCAAGCAATCCATCCCCCCAGGCGGTATCTTTTTTGACGGAGGAGGTTCTCTTGCTCTGATCCTTTTTCCGGAAGCCCCTCAAACCTCGATTCGTGAATGTATTCATTCCGTCAGGCGTGTCTATCAGGAGTGTCATGGGGAAGGAGCCGTCTCAATAGGTATCGGCACCTGGCCCTGTCTTGATTTTGCAAAAAGCGATATCCCCGGAAACTGTATGAAGGCTCTCCTCCACGGTTCTTTTTTCGGTCCTGGAAGTATGGTCTTCTTTGATCATTTAAGTTTGAATATTAGCGGGGACTTCTTTTTTGAGGAAGGCGATTATCGAACGGCAATTCGTGAATACCGCCGGGGTCTGCTTTTGCAACCTCGAGATGTTAATCTCATTAACAGCCTTGGTGTGGTCCTGATCG
>CAITZN010000135.1 GCA_903896915.1 uncultured bacterium | reverse complement strand
GTAACCGGGGGATTTCCATCCTGCCGCCTTTCAAGGATTATGAAAATCCCCACTGGTACCGTGGATCCGCCGATGCCGTCTACCAAAACCTCGATTATATCCGCTACTATGGGCCTTCGGTAATTCTCATTCTTTCCGGTGACCACATCTATCAGATGGATTACCGGGAAATGATCCGCTACCACAACGAGCACGATGCCGACTTAACCGCTGCCTTTATCGAGGTGCCTCTGGAATCGGCCTCCCGTTTTGGCGTGGCGGAAATTGCTGATGAAGGGAGCGATGGTGGCAGAATGCTCTCCTATGAGGAAAAACCGACAGCACCCAAAAGCAACTGGGCCTCGCTCACGGTTTTCTGTTTCCGCCCCTCAGTGCTCGAAGAGGTACTGAAAAAAAATCAGGTGAACAATTCCTATGAGTTCGGCCGTGACATCATCCCGATGATGATGCGTGAGCGCTACAAAGTGCATGGCTATAAATTCCACGGATACTGGGGATACACCAAAACCGTCGATGAATATTGGCAGACCTCCATGGATCTGCTTGGTCCGGAACCGAAAATTGACATGGAGGCCTGGGGCATTCGCACTAATCTGGCCCACCGCAATATCGCCGACCGCCAGCCGGTTAAAATAGGCCCGCGCGGCAGCGTCGAAAATTCCATGGCCTACAACGGTTGCATCATCGAGGGAACAGTACGCAACTCGATTCTCTTCCCAGGCGTTCACGTCATGGCCGGGGCCGAAATCAATGATTCCATTCTCTTTTTTGATAGTATCGTGCATCAGGGGGTTTGTCTCAACCGGGTGGTCGGCGATGTGAACACCGTTTACAATAAAGATGTGCGGGTTGGTGCCCCTAACTGTGAAAAATTGAACCGCGTCAGTGTTATTGGCTGGAATAACAGCATACCAGAAGGGTTCCGCATAGGATGCGGTTGCACGGTCGCCCCTAGAATACCGACCGAGAACTGGCCGGAGCGCAATCTTGAGGATGGGGAGGAACTGAAATGAGAGAAAGCGGCGATGCCCTCGTTCTCCTTCTGGCCGGTGGTATTGGCAGCCGATTGAATCTCCTGGTAGGGCATCGGGCGAAACCGGCTGTACCGTTTGGTGGAATTTACCGGATTATTGATTTCAGTCTGTCCAATGTCATGAATTCCGGCCTGACCAGAGTCGGGGTGCTGACCCAATATAAGCCGCTTTCGCTCATGGCCCATATCGGCAACGGGGAGGCCTGGGATTTCACAGGAAGGACGCGGGGAATCAAGATTCTGCCGCCCCGCACCGGGGAGTCAGATTCCGACTGGTACAAGGGAACAGCAGATGCTATCCGGCAGAATATCGATTTCATCCTCGCCAATCCCTCGGAACAGGTCGTTATTTTATCCGGAGACCATATTTACCGTATGGATTTCGACGCCATGCTCTCCTACCACCAGCACAAAAAAGCCGATATCACCATTGGCATGATGGTCGTGCCTAAACGCGACATTCATCAATTCGGGACAGGGATCGTCAACGACGAAAACCGCATTATCGACTGGGAGGAAAAACCGGCCGTACCCCGTACCAACCTGGCCTCTATGGGTATTTACGTTTTCGACACCAAATATTTATTGCGCACTCTGGCCCATGACCGGCGGGAAGCCGATTTCGGCATGCACATCATTCCCCGGGCCATCAACGAAGACAGGGTCTACGCCTATCCGTTCTATGGCTACTGGCGCGATGTTGGGACCATCCAGTCTTATTGGGAAACCAATATGGATATCATCCGTGAAAATTCCGGAATCTCGCCGGAAGAATGGGAAATCCGCCCCAATCCCGAATGTGGTGGTCGCTCCATGGATCGAGCCCCCGCCATCTTCCAGACCGGTTGCAAGGTCACCTCGTCGATGATCTCTTCAGGATGCGTCATTGAGGGGACCGTGATCAATTCAGTGCTGTCGCCAGGGGTGCGGGTGAAGAAAGGGGCGGTGGTGACCAATTCGGTCCTTTTTGCCGACACCCATATCGAAGAAAACGCGGTGGTTGACCTGGCAATCTGCGATAAAGGTGTTCGTATTGGTGCCGGCACCGTGGTTGGGTATGGCGAGAACATGACCGAACCCAATAAAAAATTCCCCAAGCATCTGTATACCGGGATCTCCCTGATCGGCAAGGAGGCCACCATTCCGGCAGGGGTGCGAATCGGCCGCAATTGCATCGTCGACTTCGGCTACAATAGCGATACATTCAGCGGGCAATCCTTCCTGGCCGATGGTGAATCGGCCTGAGCCGGATTGATGAATTCAGTAGCGTGGTGACAACTCCCCCCTGCCATCGCTTGTCTCAAACCTCTGGCAGCCTATCTTCTCCGCTGTTGTTCCTCTTCTCCATTTTCAGGTCTGCCATGCTGTTGGTGTGAACGCCCCTTCCTGACCTCCCCTGTTTGCGGCTGGTACTGTTGTGTTTGCACCTGAGACGGTTGTTGCGCTCCCGATCTTCGTCCCTGCTGAACGCCTTGCCCTCTCTCACGATTTCCGTACTGCGATGATTGCTCCGACCTGACATCTCTTGACTGTTGCGGCCGGAACTGTTGGGACTGCGGCTGGGTGCGCAAACCAGGAACACCCCAATGCTGCTGCCGCTCCCAATGCCTGTTCTGTTCCCAACCTCTCCAGTTCTGCTGGAGTTGCTGGTGTGGAATTCGTTGATGATCCCAGGGGTGACCCTGCCATCGATGTTCCCGGTAATCATCCCTCCAACCCGAATGTATCCCCCGGTAAAAGGACGGGACGTTTCGATAGTAGGCCCAACCTGCATTATAACTCCGCGAGCGATACCAATGGCCTCGCCAAGGACGCCACCACCAGCCATTGTAGAAGAAAATATCCTCAGCCACATCAGGGGCGACGTAGACATACGACCCTGGCAGCACCACCAGCTCCGGTGGTCGTGCAAAGACCATGGGTGGAGGCAGGCCAATACTTACATTGACGTAGGTTCCCGCCATGGTTGGCAGTGGCACTGCACACAGTGACGCCCAGAGCAATGCTCCCAAAAGGATCTTTTTCATCTTGTTATCTCCTCGATGCAGAGTTGAATTCTTCCGCCTTTATCCAAAATACTCCAATAATCCATAGCACGAGTCCCCCTACGAGCGCAAGCAAGCTCCTCTCATCGACAGCAACGGAAGCCAACAACGAAAGTGTCCAGGTAAAATGCAGACTCACAACCTCAACTCTTTTCAGAAAAGCTATTCCGGCACATTGTGGTAATATATCAAGCAACAATCATCCAAAAAACCCATCAGCATGGACCGAATACCAATGCCCATCACCCCGCAAAATCTGTCTGGAGACGATCTTCATCTTTGTTTCACTGAGGCCTGCCGCGCCCAAACCGAGGGACGCCTTGAAGAGGCCCGGAAGCAATACCTCTTACTCCTGAGC
>CAITZN010000134.1 GCA_903896915.1 uncultured bacterium | reverse complement strand
GATTGACTTGTTATGCTTGATGAAGAGATAGGCGTCGTTGCCATGATGGACCGCCTCGGGATTGCAGATAACGAGCGACTGCAAATAACTGCGGATCTCTGGCGATGAAGAAAAAAGCGTGGGATCATAGCTCACGGGGATCGAAGTCAACGGAGTCAATCCCATGTCCAGCCGGAAAACCTCGATCCGATGGTTGTCAAACGCATAGGCGATGACCCCTTTCTGGTCTGGAATCACTTGTTTCTCCCCTGACTCATCCATCATCACCGGCTGGGAGTTTCCATAAAAGATTCCATAGCCCTTGAACCAACAAGGGATATTGAACCACCACTCCTTCTCCACTTGGCGAAGGATGTTTCTTTTGGGAGTGACCCAGAATTCCGGCGGGACCTTTTTGGCGATCAATTGGTCATAGGCCCCCCATCTTCCATAATCGTGGCCAGCCCGTTTAAGGAAGAATGATTTTCCATCGACACTTACCGTGAGCACGCCGACGATCGGCAAATCGGCACCTCCTGCCGACGTTTCATCGATTTCCATAAGCTGGACACTGGTATCCTTCAAGATGTTGACCAGACGAATCTCGGCATGGGTATCCTTGATGCAGGAAGCGATCAATTCTCCCTTGAAGGCATTTCCCTGGGGAGCGGAAAGATAGAAAACCTGGCGGTTGCCGACCAAGACTTGGTTTTCCAGCTCCCAATCGCCAACGGAGAAAATGGAGACCGTTCCATCTCCGAAATTGGCCACGTAGACCTTGCCATTCGTGCAAAAGACATGGCGCGGCTTTGGGCAGGCGACCGTCTTGATCTTTTTATCCGCCTTGACATCCCAGATGGTCAGGCAATTGTCTTTTTCATGGGCCACCACGAGATAGTCGCCGGTTTCCGTCAGCGCCATAGTCGTTGCCGGGAAATCCAGCTTCATGGGGGCAAACGCTGCCGATGGAATCTTGGCCGGCGCCTCCAGCTCCTGAGCCCAAGCTGTAAACACACAAAAGAGACCTGTCAACCCGATGGCCAGCGAGCGAATTGCCTGTCCGACCTGGCCAGCGGCCGAGACTGGTGAAAAAACCATTTGCATGAGGATCTGCTCCTTGCCGAATGGGCAAATCAGTTGGATTCCTTGGCTGGCGCCTTGACGATGACCTCGATGGAGAATCGCTTAAACACGACCACGCCGCCTATGGTCGCCCGGATCTTGAAATGGCCGATCCCCGCTTGTTGCGGTGTCCATTTCAAAACCCCCTCCGGCGTCACGACCGCACCATCCGGCGCATTGACGATGGCCGCATCCGTGACGGTTTCTTTGAAAATCCGGGCGGAGACGGGAGTGCCGACAAATGCGATGGCCGGCAAACTCGGCAGGCAGCCGCCCTTGTTCGCAGATGCCAGAATTCCTCGGAAAACCGCATGATACAAGGTTGGCGAGGACAAATCCGTGACGGGCACTTTCAATAAAAACACATAGAGGTCGTCATTGTGATGCACCGCATATGAAAAATGGGTCAAATTCGCCGGATAATCGTTAAGAAGCGCCTGCGATTTACCGGGCAACGCGAACTTTTGGCTGGCAACAACCGCACAACCGGCTTCTGGACTGAGCACGTTGAGGATCCCGTCGTCGACGGCATAACAATAGGCGCCATTTTGGTCTGGAAGGATGAACGATCTCCGGGAATACCCTGTCGGTGCCAGCGGTTCTATCGAACAAATCGTGCTGCCACAGCCGGCATATATCTCAATGTTCGAGTAAATCCACAATGAAGAATCCCCGATCTGCCGCATGAACCAGTCGCATGGCGCACCGGTGACATTGCCCCTTATCCATGATTTTTCCTTCTTCCCCTGAAGATAATCCTCGTAACTGCAAACCCCGGATCCGCGCTGGAAGAAAACCACAGACTTTCCAGCATGGTCGACGGCGAAACTCTCGATCTGGTTGTCGTAGAGCAACTGGCTCTTTCCCGTCGCCAGATCCACAAGATGGATTCCCATCTGGCTATTGAAGTTGGCCTTGCTGCTTCTGACCAGAACGAGACTCTGGAAATGCTCTTTTTCTGGCGCCGTCAAATAAAACAGATCGTTGCCGCCGACCGGAATCCGGTCAAGCAACTCCCAGGTTGCCGTCGAATACACGCTGATGCTTCCAGAACGGCGGTTGGCGACAATCAGCTTCCCGCCCCGCCATAGCGCAAAGCTAGGTTGCCGGCAGGGAAATTCCTTCTTGATCTCGCCGGTCCTGACATCGACGATGCCGATCCGGTTCGCATCCTGGTGAAGGACAGCCAGCCAATTCCCATCCTCCGACATGGCCAGGTTGGACACCGGATAGTCGGTCCCCATAATCTTGAATTTGACCACGGCATCCGATGTGACGGCATCATCTCCGTGGACCGCCGTCACGCCAGCCAGCAGCAACCAAGACAACAAGACCCAGAATCGCTTCATAACCTCTCCTCGGACAAGAGCGGCAGATGGCGAACCTGCCGGTATCCCTGCCCTATTTCGTGTGTTTGTCGAGAAAATCCAGGAATCGACTGGCCGGTACCGCAAACCCAGCCCCATCGATCCGCGCCTTGAGGACGACAACCCCCACCACGTTGCCCGTCTTGTCGAACAGGGCACAACCGCTCGATCCCGGATTGACGGCGGCGGAGGTCTGGATGTAGGGCACACCATCCAGCAGGCGGTTGTTGTTGCTGACCAGCCCTTCCGTGATGGTGTAGTCCAGGATCTGCGCTCCCAGGCCGGGATTGCCAATGGCGTAGACGAGATC
>CAITZN010000133.1 GCA_903896915.1 uncultured bacterium | reverse complement strand
CCGCCTCATTCGCAAAGAAGGCAAACTGTTGCCCTATGAGGAAGGGCTCAATGCAGTCCGCATCCAGCATATTGGCATCCCCGGATTGTTAGACTAAAAACAACTCGGCTCCTTTCGCCTGCTGCATTGCCTGTTTGGGATGACAAGCGGGTCAACGTATAACACACGATGCAGTTGGATAACCGCAAAATGCTCGGGCCGGTGGTACAGATCGTTCCATCTTACCTGTGACCGTGATCACAATCACCCGAAGGTTCGGATTTCCTTGATTTTAAAATACGATATCGTAAGATTACGGTAGCATCAGAATCTTACGAAAATCTTTTCTTGCCCAGTTAACAGACCGATTAACCCGGCTATAATTATGGCGCTGGTTATCAATCCGGAGCAATGCAGTGACCAAAAAATCCATTCTTTTTGTAGATGATGAACCCAATATCCTCTCGGGTCTAAAACGAATGTTCCGCTCTCTGTGTCAGGATAAAGATCTCTATTTTGTGGAAAGCGGGCAGGAAGCTCTGGATTTGATGGCCGAACACCCCGTGGATGTTATTGTTTCCGACATGCGGATGCCGGGCATGGATGGGGCTACGCTACTTGCTCTGGTTCAGGAAAGATTCCCCCATGCAATCCGTATCATGCTGACCGGCCAGGCAGATGAAGAATCGATCCTGCGCACGGTAGGCGTTGTGCATCAGTTCATCACCAAGCCCTCTGACTCAGGGACCTTAAGCAAGATTCTGGAGCGTGCCTGTGTACTTCAGGATCTTATGAAAAACGAACAATTAAAATCACTGGTTTCAAGCTTAGGAAAACTCCCTAGCCTACCAACAGTCTATGCACAACTCCAACGCAAACTGAAAGAACCGGAATGTTCTCTTAACGATATTGCGGCGATCATCGAACAGGATCTGGCTATGAGTACAAAAATCCTGCAATTGGTGAATTCTTCCTTTTTTGGATTTTTTAAAAACATCGACAGTCCGGCGAGGGCTGTCAATCTCCTGGGGTTGGATACAGTAAAAGCCCTGGTTTTGAGTGTAGGGATTTTTTCCGAGCTCAAACCTGAGGCTACCGAATTCTCCCCAGTGCAGTGTCTCTGGGAACACAGTGTAACAGTCGCCGCCTTTGCAAAAAAAATTACCGAGACTGAAACCAACTCTAAAGATCTAGCAGAAAAAGCATTCCTGTCAGGATTCCTGCATGATATCGGAAAATTACTCCTATTCTCCAGTATCCAGGATAAATATACCAATACCTTTAAACTGGCCCAAGAGCAAAAGATGCCCCTGTATCAGGCAGAGCAACAGACCCTCAATGCGACCCATGGTGATGTCGGAGGTTATCTCCTCGGTTTGTGGGGATTGCCAGGAGTTGCTGTTGAAGCCGCAGCCTTCCATCACAACCTGGATTCGTATCCGAACCCCTCATTCTGTCCGGCTGTTGCCGTGCATGCCGCTGATCTCATTTATTACACATTAAATCCTGATCAGCAGCATTTTGAGATGCCGACTCTTAACACCTCTTGCCTCGAACAAGCGGGGATTGCGCACCGCTTTGAGCACTGGATGGAAATCTGTCGACAGATGGAATTACAGGAGGAAAGGGCATGACAGAAAAAATCCTCTTCGTTGACGATGAACCAAATGTACTGGAGTCCATTAAGCGACAATTACACAAACGTTTCGAGATAGCGACCGCTGAAGGGGCCGACGAGGCCTTGCGTATCCTGAAAGAAAAAGGCCCCTTTGCAGTTATTGTTTCAGATATGAGGATGCCGCACATGACTGGCGTTGAACTCTTGGCGCTGACCAAAGACCTGTATCCGGATATGGTCCGCTTGATGCTGACCGGCAATGCTGATCAGGAGACAGCGACGGAAGCGGTTAACACTGGCCAGATATTTCGATTTCTGACCAAGCCCTGTCCACAGGCTACCTTTATTACCTCACTCGCTTTGGCGTTGCGGCAATATCGTTTGATCGTTGCCGAAAAGGAACTCCTGCAAAAAACGCTCAAGGGCTGCATCCATGTCCTCTCCGAACTGCTTGGGGTTGCCAATCCCCTTGCGTTCAGTTCCGGGCTACGGATCAAAAATTATGTGGTGCATCTTGCCCAAACCTTGCAACTGCCTAATCCCTGGCAATACGAAATAGCCGCACTCATGTCGCAAATCGGTTGCATCACGCTCCCGGGCGAAGTCTTGAGCAAAGTTTTTGCCGGTCACGAACTGACCCCGACCGAGACCGAGATGTACCAAAATCATCCCCTCGCTGGGGCGACTCTGCTGGAAAAGATACCTCGGCTAGAAAACGTCACAAAGATGATCGAATGGCAACAGCTACAGTATAATAAATACACAGATGCCATGAAAACTTTATATTTCGAGGAAGTTATTATTGGCGCACAAATCCTCAAGGCAGTTATCGATTTGGATCTACAATTGTTTCGGGGAATGGGACGCGGTGATGCCCTCAGTTGGATGCGCAAGCAAAGAAACTGCTACAACCCAGAAGTGCTGGACGCTCTAGAAACGTTCGAACCGGAAAATAGGGGCCAAATCCTCAGCCTTAATGTCAGCCATATAAGTGATGGCATGGTTGCGGCTGAAGATGTGATGGCAAAAAATGGGGTGATGATTATACCGAAGGGACAGATAATAACCCAACCCCTGCTGCAAGGTTTAAGAAATTTCTCCATGCAGGTCGGCGTGGTGGAACCGATCAGGGTACAGATCGGGCAAATAGCGGAAGAGACCACTTCGTGAGGCAATACAGGGACTGACCTATTTCAGACGTATATCAGTCGTTATTTCTGTCGTTGAAAATTTTTCTTTTATTCTCTTATTGAATGAAATCGCAGCCCCTTCGTCAATTGTAATGACTGTCGTGACAAGAAGAAAAATTGCAAGGATAAGCAACAGTAAATCTTTTGAGTGTTTCGGGTCCCACTGCTTGTAATAGGCTGCGATTATTCCGAAATAGAGCGACAATAAAGGCATGACCAGTTGAATTATTGACCATGTAATCTTTGTTGAAGAATTAAATAAAAAATTAACACTTTTTCCAGGTTGAACCGGATCATTGATACCATCTGTTAAAATATCGATACCGCAATACCAGGCAAAGGCAAATCCTAAATATGCCCACCACGGTATTCTGAAAAAAATATCAAGATCTTCTTTTACAGAAACTTGCTTACGCGTTTTATTTCGTGTTTTTCCCAAAATATTTCCTCTTACTGCTTCGCGCTATTCCCTTTATGGACGACCAGCTTATCACGCCCCTTTGTTCTGATTCAGGACCGGTAGGAATCGCTCCATATATCCTGAACTCATCACCCCAAGCCTGACAGCTGTTTGGGCTGACATAGTAGCGAATGTTCCATGAGCCCTTGCACAGAGGGTCTCCTCTGCAGAATAAATCTCACCGGTCACCAATACCAGTCGCTCGGATTGTATCTCCTGAACAGAGCCGACGACGGTAAGTTTTTCTCCCACACGTAAAGGTTTAAGAAAGTCAACGGTCATGGATTTTGTCACACCGATTTTCTGCAAAAGATAGATAACCGACCAACCCATGATCTCATCAAGAATTGTTGAGGTGACGCCACCATGGACAGTTCGATCCCATCCGGCCATTGCCAAGGGAACAGTGAGGAAAGAATAGACACGTAGGCTGTCTGTGAGAAATTCCATGTGCAGGCCAATTGGGTTGGTTGCACCGCACCCGAAACAGGTTTGGCCATCTACGTTTGATATTTTTTTCAAGATAGTATGATTAATGATCATGAAAGCACCACTCTATTATTACCAACTTGAACAACAGCTATCAGGAACACACGCGGCAAAAAAAAACGGGTAGCTGGATTTCTCCAACTACCCGTATATACTGGCGGGGCCGACGAGACTCGAACTCGCGACCTCCGGCGTGACAGGCCGGCGTTCTAACCAACTGAACTACGACCCCAGTATGTGTGGTGG
>CAITZN010000132.1 GCA_903896915.1 uncultured bacterium | reverse complement strand
TGGTGTAGGTACGCTGCCGGTCGTTCCGAGACGATGGTGTATGCCTCATGCACCTGATCGTTTTTGAACACTAGTGCCCCTTTTTTAAAGAGCTGCGGCTGTCGGTAATCGGGATAAAATCCAGAATGCCGCATCCACCGGCCCATGAAAAAATTTCTGCGCGGAATATAGTAGGCATCTGTTTTTGGGGCCTTGAGGCAATCGAGAATCTCGTCCCGAGCTTCCGGTGTGCATCGTTCATCACTATCAAGCGAAAAGATCCAATCGTGAGTGCAGGCTGCTATTGCCTGGTTGCGGAGATCGCCAAATCCACGGAAGGGTATCTGCACGACCCTCGCCCCGAGTTCCTCGGCAATGGCGGCGGTCTCGTCTTGGCTTTGCGAGTCAGCGACGACTATTTCATCGGCCCACAGTACCGAATTTATGGCTGAGCGGATTTTGTCGGCTTCGTTATAGGCGATAATATAAACTGAAACCTTGTTCATGATTGGCGAACAACCTGGGGTGGGCGAGCCTTAGCGGCGCTGGCGAGTTGCACCACAATGCGGTCGGTCTTGTGCAACCGTTCCACCAAGGTTCGGAATAGATATTTGGAAACCTCAGGGTATTTTTCAATGAGATCGCCCAACTTATTGCCTGGATACCGTTTAATGGTGCAGCGACCTGCGGCAATGATCGAGGCCGAACGCGGTTCCTCCACAATGGCGGCCATTTCTCCGAAGTATTCTCCAGGTTCGGTGATTTCAGCTATTTTTTTACCAGAGCGGAGTACTGCCACCTTGCCTCTGACCAGTTTGAAGAAATCTTTATCTTTATTGCCTTCTTGAATGATAACGTCGCCGTCCTCATATTCTTCAACATCCGGATTGACCAGATAGGCGGGGAGGCTGTCTTCGTGGGCCACGGTGCGTTTCAACACCTCTTCCAGGCTGGTCACTCCCTCTCTTGCCTTTTGCAGACCGGCTTCTCGCAGGGTGAACATGCCTTCTTGAATAGCTACTTTACGGAGTTGCTCCTCCGACACCTCCGCCTGGATAGCCTGGGCCACAATCTCGGTCACCTCCATCAGTTCAAAGAAACCGACCCGGCCCTTGTACCCCAGGCCGTTGCAAGCCGGGCAGCCCTTTGTCTTGAACAGATTCAGGTCGTTTAGTTCACTCTCTTTGAAACCAACGCTGAGCAAGGTGTGGTGGTCATATTGTGCTGGTATCTTGCATTTGACGCATAATTTTCTGGCAAGGCGCTGGGAAAGGACCATGGTGAGCGAGGATGCCAGGACGTAGGCAGGAATGCCGATATCCACCATGCGGCTGACCGTGGCCGGTGAGTCGTTGGTATGGAGGGTAGAAAAAACAAGATGGCCAGTCATGGCGGCTTTCATGGCAATTTCAGCGGTTTCAATATCGCGGATTTCGCCAACCATGATGATATCGGGATCCTGCCGCAGAAAGGCTTTCAAAGCGGCAGCAAAGGTCATGCCGACTTCGGCATTGACGTGGACCTGGTTGATCCCCTTGAAGTTGAACTCCACAGGATCTTCCGCCGTGAGGATTTTGATGTCCTCGGTATTGAGCGAGTTTAAGGCGGAATAGAGGGTAACGGTTTTACCTGAACCGGTTGGACCGGTGACCAGCAGAAGTCCCTGAGGACGATTGAGGCAGCGTTTTAGCGTGGTAAAGGTTTCTTCGGTGAATCCGAGTTTGGTTAGATCGACATTGAGGGAATCTTTATCAAGAATACGAAGAACAATGCCTTCACCATGCAGAAGCGGCAGGGTGGAGACGCGAAAATCGACCGCTCTGTTGCGGCCAAGGCGGATTTTGATGCGACCGTCCTGAGGAACCCGGCGTTCGGTGATATTGAGGCCTGCCAAGATTTTCATCCTGGCTGCCATGGCATTTTTGATGGTCAGCGGCAGGTTCATTGATTTAAACAGCGAGCCATCTTTACGGTATCGGACCTGCATGGTTTTTTCGAACGGCTCGATATGGATATCGCTGACCCCTTCCTGCACCGCCTTAACCAGAATACCATTCACCAGTTTGATAATGGGGGCATCTGATGCAGAAAACTGTTCAAAGCCGCCGTCATCACCACCACTACTTTCAATTTCGAAATCTTCGGCAGCATCCGAAACCAAGGCGCCGAAGTCTTCGACTTGTGTGACGCTGTCATCCTGGAGATTATCCGGTTCGTATTTAAAGAAGGATTGATATTCTTCGTCGCTGATCTTGTAGAATTTTTTATAACCCTCAATAATATCTTTGGCGGTAGAAACACAGACGGTGAGACTCTTTTGGACAATATCCTGCAGTTGCTCGATTTCCAGCGAATCTGTAGGCTCCGCCATGGTGATCTGCAGGGTATTGCCGGCAAGACGCAGAGGGAAAGCGAGGAAACGCTTGGCTGTTTCATAGGGGACAAGATTGAGCGCTTCTTTGCTCGGCGCTTCCTGATCGATGACGACCAGGGTGTAGTGGTGCATTCTGCTGAGAAAGTTGGCGATGGTGTCTCGCTCAATCGCGCCAGTTTCCAGCAGGATTCGTCCTAACCGTTCACCGGTTTTTTTCTGAGTAGCTTTAGCTTCCTCGAATTGCGTTGAGGTTATGTATCCAGCCTTGCTTAATAATTCGCCGATCTTCAGCTTGCCGGCACCGGACTGGTCTTTGACCGTCCTTTTCGTCAAGCCTCTATTATCGTCAGCTTGTTGTTGTCCCGGATTTATTGCCATAGTCGTGTCTGGGGGCCTTGCGTCGCCTGAGATAATTGTCTAATAAATAACTGTTATTTGTTGATTGTACTCTAAAAGATGCAGCTGGTCAAAAAAGAACGAGGCTTTTTTCGGTGTATATATTTAGTTACTGAGTGGAAATCGGGTGCGTGACGCCGCAATGTTAATTCATCGGGCTGAGGTGAGACAGCAGTCAAACTCAAATGCCACGAGGCCCTCAGCACTCAAACCTATCAAAGGGAGAGCCTCGGGTAGCGTTTCTGCAGCTCTTGCTGCAGCGGGATCATGACCTCGCGCATCGACGGCTCGGCAGCCTTCGATGTGCGGAGCTCTAGGATGTGCTGCCATTCGAGAAGGTTTGCGTAGACAATGATCTCGGTCTTGCAGGAATTGGGCAGCACTGTCCGCGCTGCTTGTGCCGTTGAGGTCTCGAGCAAGCGAAAATACTGCTGTTCCATATCCTCCATAGCCTTCTTCCAGATAGTGAATTCCGCGCTCTGTTCGTCGAAGAACAGCGGTTTGATAAAGGTGACCTCATTGCCGAACTTGTCATCGGAATACCGGCAATACCGCTGGCTTTCCTGAAGAAATGTGCAGGGGCGATGGCGGACCAGTTCATGGGTGACGGCCCGGTTGACAATGAATTTCACCGCCAGATAGCGATGTTTTGCACATTGCGGGGCATCGAGTTGTTCAACTTCTTTCAGGCCCATCTTGTCGACAGTGACCCCGGGGGGGGGGGCTTCTCCTGTGTCGGCCAAAAGTGTCTCGAAAAAATAGGGGTGTCGTTTGGCCAGAAAAAGGGTGATGGCCCTGAAGATGGCATTTGTGGGATGAAAAAGCAGCATTTCGCGAAAGGCACGGATCGAGCCGGTAACGAGCAGCCGATGGGTGTCCAGGAAGTCGATTTGTAGAAACCTGGGCTGACAGAAAAACAGGTTATTGATCGCATCTGGCGTCGAACAGGTCACCACCAGGGTGACTACCCCCATTTCCAGTACCGAGTTATGACCATGTTGAGCCATTTTTCTGACGAAAGGGATAGCTGAATCACTGTCAATCCGATGTTCACTTTTATAGCAGATCCGCCCGCAGTATTCGATGCGGACCGGGAGGCTCTGCTGATCAAGTTCGTCAAGGATGGTGAAGCTGGGCTCGATTATTCGCATGGGCAGACCGACAACGGGCAAAGTGGAAAAAAGAAGCGCCGCTGGTTAGGGCGGCGCCAGCAGCGAAAATTACTTGTTTTCCTCCCAGAAAGGAGACATGGCCCTCAACTTGGCGATGATCGCCGGCATTTTCTCGAGGACAAAGTCCACCTCTTCTTCGGTGTTGTAGACCGATAGGCTGAAGCGGATGGAGCCATGTGCGGCAGTGAATGGCACTCCCATGGCCCTGAGGACATGCGAGGGCTCGAGAGAACCGGAGGTGCAGGCAGAGCCGGAAGAAGCACAGATGTTGAACTGATTCATGTGGAGCAAGATGGCCTCGCCCTCCACATACTCGAAACTGACGTTGCTAGTATTGGGCAGGCGCTGCTCGCGGTGACCGTTGAGCAGTGACTTGGGGATGGAAGTCAATAATCCGTGTTCCAGTTTGTCGCGGAGTGCTCGCACTCGGGTGTTTTCTTCCACCATATGGGCGGCAGCTAACTCGCAGGCCTTGCCCAGGCCGATGATGGCCGCGACGTTTTCCGTGCCGCCGCGACGACCATGCTCTTGGTGACCGCCATTCAAAAACGGGACAAAGGGGGTGCCCTTGCGGACATAGAGTACGCCGATCCCCTTGGGAGCGTGGAGCTTGTGGCCGGAGATGGAGAGGAAATCGATTGCTGTTTCCTTGAGATTGATCGGAATTTTGCCCACGGCCTGTACCGCGTCGGTATGAAAGAGGATGCCTCGTTCTTTGGTGATTTCCGCCATTTTTTCGACCGGAAAAATAACGCCGGTTTCATTGTTGGCCCACATTACACTAACAATGGCGGTGTCATCGGTGAGACTGTCCTGGAAGCGTTGCAGATCCAGGGTGCCGTCCGCATCGACCTGCAACCGAGTGGTGTGGTATTTGCGGCCAGTGAAAATTTCCAGGTTATCGCAGAGATTTTTCACGGCAGGGTGTTCGACCCTGGTGGTGACCACGTGGTTTTTTTCCGGAAAGGTCTGGATGGCTGAAAGGATTGCGGTGGAATCACTTTCCGTGCCACAGCTGGTGAAGACGATTTCCCCGGGCGCCGCACCGATCAAGTCGGCAGTGGCCTGCCGAGCGTGGTTGATGGCCTGGCCGACCTGGCCGCCGAAGGTATGCATGGACGAAGGATTGCCGTAATACTCGGTCAGGTAGGGCATCATGGCGTCCAGCACCTCGGGGGCAATCCGGGTGGTGGCGTTGTTGTCCATGTAGATGACCTTCTCAGGTGTACCGGCCATTATTTGTCCTCCTCAACGATCAAGCTGTCCAGCACCTGTTCGCGTAATTTTTTCTCCACATATTCCTTCAGGGTCGTCCGCGACGAATGGCAGCCTGCACACGAGCCTCGGAGCGAAACCGTAACAAAATCGCCATCTACATCGACCAACTGGATGTCGCCACCGTCTTTTTTCAGGGTTGGCTTGATTTCGCGCTCAATAACGTCCTCAATTTTTTTGATTTTTTCCAGGGTGGTCATGCGTTTTTCTTTCTTCATCCCTACAGGGAAGGGCGCCAACCCTTCAACGGTTTCGACCAGGATTTCGCGCAGGCGGCCCTCGCATTTACCGCAACCGCCCCCGGCTTTGGTAAAGTTGGTGATTTCCTCGACGGACTTGAGCGAGTTCTCTTTAACGGCCCTGATGATTTCCAGGTCGGTGACCCCAAAGCACTCGCAGACCACCTCACCCTGAGCCATGGGGAGGATAGCCCCGGTGTAGTCGGCGATTGCGGCTTCCAGAGCCTCGCGACCCATTACCGAGCAGTGCATTTTTTCTTTGGGCAGTCCGCCGAGTGCCTTGGCGATATCATCGTTGGTCAGTTTCTTGGCCTCTTCCAGTTTCATGCCCTTGAGCATCTCGGTGAGCATGGAGGAGGAGGCAATTGCCGAGGCGCAGCCAAAGGTCTTAAACTTGGCGTCGGTGATGATCTGGTTTTCGTCGACCTTGATCGTCAATCGAAGGGCATCGCCGCAGGCGATAGAACCGACATTGCCGACACCGTCGGCGTTTTCTATTTCACCGACATTCTTCGGATTGATGAAATGTTCCTGTACTTTATCGCTATATTCCCACATGATCATTCTCTGTGCTGAAGTTTTTCAAGATACTGCATCGGCCTTATTGTACCTTATTGTCAATAAGCCAATCTTCAACTTTTTATATTAGGGCAGGAGTCCTATTTCGGCAAGCATCGATTTCGCACTTTTTACCAACAAGGCGGTTTCCTCGCTCGTTCTGGCCTCCACGTAAAACCGGACCTTGGGTTCAGTGCCGGAGGGCCGGATCATGATCCAGGAACCGTCATCCAGGATCATCTTGCGGCCATCGATGTCGATAACTTCCGTGATGGTTTTCGCGCCTGTGCCAACCGAAACTTGGGAACCGACGGCAAATTTCTGGAGTTGATCCAGAGTCTTCAGCAGGGGCGCCCCTTGTTGGGAAACGGTCACACCATCGCGGTCCGGATAGTAATGACCATAGTGTTTTTCTATTTCAGCAAGATATTCTCCTAGTGATTTTTTCAGAGACAGGGTCATGTCGAGCGCCAAAATCAGACCAATAAAGGCGTCTTTTTCCGGGGTGTGGCCGATGATGGAAATGCCATCCGATTCTTCAAAATAGACCAAGGCTTTGTTGATCACCGGTTTGAATTCTTTGAAACCTACCTTGGGTTCAAAGACCTCTTCCTGCAGTTGTTTGGCCACGGCATTGGCAAAATTGCTGGAAGCCACTGTTTTGGCGACCATACCCTTTTTGTGCTTGACCTCATGGAGGAAATGATAAGCCATGGCGCCGAATTGGTTCATGGAGATTTCGACGGTGCCGTCGGTGAAACGGATACGGTCGCCATCCGGATCGATGATAGCCCCGATTTTCAGGGGTTCGCTGCGAGCAGCCAGCGTGGCGATGACCGGTTGCATGTTGACGGAAGACGGTTCCGGGGCGATGCCACCGAACGTCGGGTCCTGGGCATTGCGTAGCAGAACGAGCCGATCGGCAGGCGGATTGTTGAGCAGGCGGCCAAGATACTGCCGGGAAGCACCATGCATCGCATCGACACAGACAACCACGTCCTCACTGGTAGCAAGGTCAGCCAGCAGTCGGTCATAAGCGATACCATGGAGCGCAAAGCCGTTTCGCACCAGTTGCTGCCAGCTGAGCAGGGCGTTTTCCGCAACGATACCCGGCAATCCTGCCAGTGGTTTTTGTAAGTTAAGCCCGGGTGGGATACAAGGTGCGACATCCATTTGCACATATTCCCCAGCGAGCCGGGTGATGGCATCGGTGAGGATCGGGGCGGCAGGGCCGGCATCGGCGGCATTATACTTGAACCCACCGTATTCCATGGGGTTGTGGCTCGGGGTCAGGTTAATAGAAAAGGCAGCCTTGCGGATCAGTACCGAGGCAGACAGCGCCCCCGTAGTCGACTCGCCGGCGTAAAAAACAGTGACCCCGTTGGCCGTGAGGACATTGACCGCGGCCAGTGCTAGCAGGGGACCGCCGAAACGGTTGTCGAATCCCACCACGCAGCCGCGTTGCTGCATTTCTGCAAAACTATTGATACCGAGCGCCTCGCGGAGATCTTTGCTCCCCTCCGCTTCCCGGTACAGGCTAAGGATGGCGGCGGTAACCGCAGCCACGGAATTGACGAAAAGATCTTTGCCCAGAGTGCCGCGCCAACCGGAGGTGCCGAATTTGATCGTCTGCTGGGGCAGCCTGGTATTGGTCAGGATTTCGTCTTCAACCAGACGGTACATGTGGTTAATGCCGTTTTGCCACAGTTGCCGCGAGGTCGCGTCAGTTGCGGCGCTGCGGCCGGTGACGAGCAGTTTGATCGCATCGAAGTAGTTGCTTTCTTTGTGGTTATTTTCAACTGTATGCCGGTTTGTTATCAATTCGATCTCGCTTTCGATGGTCATGTCTGCTCCGTATTGTCTCAAGTGGTAAGGCAACATTGAAAAAATAACAACATTACATTAGTATAGCCCCTTGCAATGCAATTGGCAAGATTCTCCCTTTTGCGGTCATTCGTCCAGTCAGCAGTGAAAGAGCAGCGCCAGACGTTTCGGTTGACCGGTGGGGGATTTTTTTTTAATATCATTTTTTTAGATAATCACGACAGTAGTTGAGAACGGATTGTTTGATGACAGACCCCAGCTCAGCTGACGGTTTCATTTCACATGGGAGTAACAGATGCAAAACCGACACGAAAAAGCACTCATTCTCTGGTTTGATGACATTGGTATCGAAGATGTGCCCTTGGTAGGGGGTAAGAATGCCTCCCTCGGTGAAATGCACCAGAAGTTGACCTCCCAAGGGGTGGCCGTCCCCAATGGGTATGCCATTACTGCCTATGCCTACCGCTATCTCCTCAAAGAAGCGGGGGTCGGTGCTGCCATCGAGTCTGCGCTTGCCGGTCTTGACACCCATGATTTGCGCAATCTCCAGGAGCGCGGTGCCAAGGTGCGGGACATTATCCGCACTGCCGAATTTCCGGCTAATTTGCGCCAGGAAATCATCAGCGCCTATAACCGGATGGAAGAAGAGTATGGTCAGGGTGTTGATGTGGCGGTCCGTTCTTCGGCCACTGCCGAGGATCTGCCAGACGCCTCTTTTGCCGGGCAGCAGGACACCTATCTCAATATTCGTGGCCCGGAGGCCCTGATCGACGCCTGCAAACGGTGCTTTGCCTCCCTGTTCACCGACCGTGCCATTTCCTATCGTCATGATAAAGGGTTTGGTCAGCTTGATGTTTATCTGTCGATTGTGGTGCAGAAGATGGTGCGTTCTGATTCCGCCTGCTCCGGGGTGATGTTCTCCATCGATACCGAGTCGGGCTTTGAAGATGCGGTTTTTCTGACTGGCTCTTGGGGGTTAGGTGAGAATGTGGTTCAGGGCGCAGTTAATCCTGACGAATATTATATTTTTAAACCGACGCTTAAAGAAGGCAAACGGCCGATTGTCGGCAAGCGAGTGGGCACCAAAGAGATCAAAATGGTGTACAACAACGCGCCCGGTGCCAAAGAGCCGGTCAAAAATATTGACACCACCGAGCAGGAGCGAGGCTCCTACATCTTGAGTGACGACGAAATCCTGCAACTGGCGCGATGGGCCTGCATCATTGAGGATCATTACGGACGCCCCATGGATATCGAGTGGGCCAAGGATGGCGATGGCAAGGAAGTGGGAACCGGCAACCTGTTCATCGTCCAGGCCAGGCCGGAAACCGTGCATTCTCAGGCCAGTAAAAAGGTGATCGAAACCTATGTGCTCAAGGAGAAGGGGACGCTGTTGGCCAGCGGTCAGGCGGTTGGCGCCAAGATAGGGCAGGGTACGGTCCGGCTCCTGCAGACCGTGAGTCAAATGCATGATTTCAAGGCGGGCGAGGTGTTGGTTACCGACATGACTGATCCCGACTGGGAACCGATCATGAAGATTGCCGGCGCCATTGTCACCAACCGCGGCGGCCGGACCTGCCATGCAGCGATTATCTCCAGGGAGCTGGGGATCCCTTGCGTCATCGGTACGGAAAACGGCACCAAGATGATCAAAGATGGGCAGCAGGTCACTGTTTCCTGCGTCGAGGGAGAGACCGGCCACATCTATGAAGGTAATCTCAAATTTGTCATTGAGACCCTGGATCTTGAGAATATACCGGCCACCCGAACCAAAATTATGATGAATGTCGGCATGCCGGAAAAAGCGTTTCTTGAGGGGCAGTTGCCCAACGAGGGGGTTGGCCTGGCGCGTGAAGAATTTATCATTAATTCGCACATTGGCATTCATCCGCTGGCCCTGTACAACTACGAACAGTTGCGTGAGCAGGCGGTGAGTGACGATGAAATTGCCGATATCCTTGAGGAGATTAATCGAAAAACTTCGGCCTATACCGATAAGCGCCAGTATTTCATTGATAAGTTAGCAGAGGGTGTCGGTCGGATTGCTGCCGGGTTTTATCCCAAAGATGTCATCGTCCGCCTCTCTGATTTCAAGTCAAACGAATATGCCAATCTGATCGGCGGTCATCTCTACGAGCCGGAGGAGTCAAATCCGATGATCGGCTGGCGTGGTGCTTCCCGGTATTATGATCCGCGTTACAAGGCCGCTTTTGAACTGGAGTGCAAGGCGCTGCTCAAGGCGCGCAACGACATGGGGCTCACCAACATCAAGCTGATGGTGCCGTTCTGTCGCACCCCGGAAGAGGGGAGGAAGGTAATCGAGGTTCTGCGTGAATTCGGTCTGGTGCAGGGGGAGAACGGGCTGGAGGTCTATGTAATGTGCGAGATCCCGTCCAACGTCATCTCGGCAGACGCTTTTTGCGATGTCTTTGACGGGTTTTCGATCGGCTCCAACGATCTGACTCAGTTGACTCTGGGGCTGGATCGCGACTCCGACCTGGTTGCCCATATTTATGACGAGCGCAACGAGGCGGTCAAGACCCTGATCAAGATGGTGATCGCCACGGCCAAGCGGCGGGGGCGCAAGATCGGTATCTGCGGTCAGGCGCCGTCCGATTTCCCCGACTTCGCCACCTTTCTGGTCGAGCAGGGGATCGATTCCATCAGTCTGGTTTCCGATACGGTGGTGAAGACCAGGCTGGCGATTGCCGCCAAGGAGCGGGAACTGGGAATTACGCCGTAACGTATCTATTATTAGGCAGGGCGAAATCAGGCGGACAGGAAGGGCGGAATGGCCCATCTGTCCGCCTGTATTGCTTGCGCCATCAGGTTTCGATAAGCGGTTTGGCTTCGTCGATCAGCATGATGGGGATATTGTTGCGGATCTCGTAGCGCAGTTGGCATTTTCTGCAAATGATTCCGTTCTGCTCGGCGTTCAACTCCACTGGCCCCTTGCATTGGGGGCAGGCCAGAATGTCCAGTAGTTCTTTTTTGATCATGATCCGTTTTCCGTGAGTTGTTTTCGCTCGTAATTGTTGGCATGACGGAGATTCGTCATTAACTTGTTACAAGTTGATCGATGTGGTGGGGAAATCGTGCCATTCTATTCGGCAGGACACCTGATTCCAGAAATGGCGGTATTGTACCGTATCGTTCCCGGTCGGTAAAGTGTTCTTGAGGGGGATCTGGAATGAAGAGATCGAGCCGGAAAACTTGTAGTAGTGTGCTGCTCCAGCGGATATTTTGCAAAAGACCAGCGTGTTGTGGTGACCTGCGGGTTGTCTGGAAAATTATGCGTTTCTAAACAGGGTTTAGGGCGTTTAATATTACTGTGATTTCCCGGCAGGCCGGGTGATCGGTGCAAGTGTGGGTGGTTATGGCTGATGTGTCTTTGAAAAAAACTGTGCCGGTGGCAGAGGCGGTGGGCATGGTCCTACCCCATGATATCACCGAGATCGTTAAGGATGAATTCAAGGGGAGAGCATTCAAAAAAGGGCATGTTATCCGGCCTGAGGATGTTGAACATCTCCGTCGGCTCGGCAAGGAACATATCTATGTCCTTGAATTGCGGCCTGAAGATATTCACGAGAACGAGGCAGCGTTGCTGATGGCCGCAGCCCTGGCCGGAACGGGCACCGAGTATTCGCAGGAGATTGTCGAGGGTAAGGTCGGGATTAAAGCGGCGGTGGCTGGTCTGCTTAAAATCAACCGTGAGGTGCTGTTGCAGTTCAATCTGCTGGGCGAGGTGATGTGCGCCACCCTGCAAAATAATACCCCGGTGAGTAAGGGTGAGCAGGTGGCCGCTGCCCGCTTGATTCCCCTGGTGTCGGAGCGGCAGGTGGTCGAACAGGCCGTGGCCATCGCTACGGCGGGGGAGCCGGTCGTAAGGGTGTTGCCGCTGCGCAGGGTCAATGCAGGGTTGGTGATCACCGGCAGCGAGATTTTTTACGGGCGGATTGAGGATAAATTCGAGCAAGTCTTACGGGATAAACTCTCTCTTTTGGGCTCCGAAGTTGTCGCCGTGGGCTTTGCTCCCGATGATCCGCAGTTGATTGCCGTAGAAATCCATAAATGCCTGGCAGCCGGGGCGGAGTTGATTGTTACCTCAGGCGGCATGTCGGTCGATCCGGATGATGTCACCCGCCAGGGAATCAAGGAGGCCGGGGCTGAGGCAATAGTGTACGGAACGCCGGTGCTGCCGGGCGCTATGTTTCTGGTCGGTCGGATCGGGTTAGTGCCGGTGCTCGGCCTGCCCGCCTGCGGCATGTTTCATCGGATTACCGTGTTGGACCTGGTCCTGCCGCGCATCCTCACCGGCGAAACCATCGGCCGTGAGGAGTTGGCTGCCCTGGGCCATGGCGGGCTCTGCCGTAACTGTCAACACTGTCAGTATCCAGTCTGTAGTTTTGGTAAGGCGTAAGGTTCTCATTATTCTAATGCCTTGCGGTGCAAACACCGCTGCATAGAATCTCCTCATCAATTTTGCGAGCATCTCTGGAGTTCTCCCCCCAGGGAACTCCCGCCTCACGCAATTTCTGTGCTCTTCCCCTATTGCGCTTCCTCTTTGGCGTTGACAAAGTCCTGACGCGGTATTCAGTGTTGCAAACTTCCATCCGCTCGCTAACATTTTTCGCCCTTGCTCTCCCTTGAGCTGGCAGGTGCTTTTTGTTTAATTTGCAGCAAGTTGCGGCTGTGTGGTATACTTGTTTAAGTGTAAAGGCACGATTTGTGCACTCGCTTCCATATGGAGAGGTATGGTGATGCATAATCGGTATCTGCTGTTCATAATAATATGGATTTTGCCTGTTTTGTTTGGCGGCACCTCTGTGTTTGCCATTCGGCTTGATACTACTTTTGGGTTCAACGGACGCGTGGCGGTTGAACTTGGCGTAAAAAACAGCGCCCATGCGGTGGTTGTGCAGCCGGATGGCAAAATTGTGGTTGCAGGTTCATCTTCCAAGGGTAAGGGACTCGGTTTTTCCCTGCTTCGTTTCAACAAGGACGGATCGCTCGATTCTACGTTTAATGGTGACGGATCGCTGGTCACCTCCGTCTCCACCGGCGACAGTGAGGCCTTGGCACTTGGTCTGCTCTCAGACGGCCGTATCGTCGCCGCAGGCTATAGCCATAATGGCAAGGATCGCGATTTTGCTCTGGTCTGTTATCTTCCGAATGGCGCTCGCGACCGAACTTTTGGCCGCAACGGCGCAGTTGTCACCTCAATCGGTAACGGTAATGAAGAGATTGCCGCACTAACGGTTAACTCGGATGACATGATTACTGTTGCCGGTGTCACTGAGGGGACTGTCGGCAGGGTTCTGGTGACTGCGCGATATCGTGCCGATGGTGTTCTCGATGACTCTTTTGGCGAACATGGCTTGAATCTGATCGGTATCGGCAACGATGTTGCCGTCGAAGGGATTATTGAGCGCAAAGACGGCTCTTTGGTGGTATCCGGATCGTTAAAAGAAAAAAAAGGGACTTCATTGATGCTGGTAGGGCTTGGTGCTGAGGGGCGAATCGATAACCGTTTCGGCGTCAAAGGCATTGCAGTTCCTTCCGGTTCATTTGTTGCCAGTGAGGGATACGGACTGACCGAGGATAGCGAGGGCCGTTTGTATGTGGTCGGGTCGGTGGGGGGAGCAGGTTCAAGGGACTCTGCGTTGTTCCGTTTTACCCGAGCCGGCAAGGTCGATTCCTCGTTTGGAGACAAGGGTGTTGTCGTCACTCAAGTCAGCAAGCAGGACGATGTCCTCTATGCGGTAACCATAGGAAGAAGCGGTGTGATCGCCAGTGGTTACACCACCGATGCGGGCATTCGTCAATTCCTGCTGGTCACCTTCGCAAGCGATGGTCTTTCCTCGGCCACGCCTGCATCAACTGGCATCACGGGTACTGTTAAAAACAGTGCGGCGAAAAAACCGCCTATTCAGGAAGTACGGATAAACGGTGCGACCAAGGTACAGATCAGGCGGTTGCAGGTGTCTTCGTCCTTGGCCGATTATACCAATGTCCATTTAAAGCCTTCTCTCCCATCATCGATTTTTCAGGTTGATCCTGTTGCCTCTCCGCTAAAGACCATCGTCCGGCATGCCGATGATCATTCTTGGGGAGCCAGATGGCTTCCTGAGCTCATCACACGATTCGGATATTTTCTTATGCCTGCCGCAGTGGCCGCAGAGACCAGCACCTCAATTTCAAAAGGGGGAGCTGTCTCCGCTCATGTTGTCACTACCGCCTTCAGCGAGGGCGAGTCGGTCGGTTATGCCGCCACTTTTGATGCGTCGGGCAACGTTATTGTCGTGGGGACTGCGGCCGGGCCCGGTGCCAGTTCCATTGTCGTTGCCCAATATGCCGCTGAAATAATGACGGACAGCAATCTTGATAAGCCCGGTCATCGAAGCAGCCATATCACGACCGCCCCAGCGACCGCCGGCACCAAGACTTCCTCGGTCACCGGTGGTGACATAATGCCCACCTTTGGCCAGGAAGTCGTCAAGCGTGGAGTGGTCTTCAGCTTAGGCAAGGATCCGACCTATAGCGGCAATGGCGACATCCACGAGAACAGTTCATCTATCACTGTCGGTAGCTTACAGGAAGGCGCATCTTTGGGTACATCAACTGCGATTTCCCCGGTTGCCGCCAGTGTTGCTGCCACCAAAGGAGCCCTCTTGCCGGCAGGTAATTTTTCAGAGAATGGCGAAACTGCCAACGGCGCCGGATACGGATCCTTTGTCGTTCGCCTGGAAAGGCTGAAGCCGGGGACCACCTACTTCGTTCGGGCCTATGCCCTGACCGCAGAAGACAAGGTGTATTACGGCGATCAACTGAATTTCCGGACCGCTGATGCCTGTTTTGTTGCAACCGCCTCGTTCGGTTCTCTGCTGCACCCAGGTGTCAGAGTACTGCGTGATTTTCGCGACACCTTTCTGGTGCAGACGACTGGCGGTCAGGGGCTGGTTGACCTGTATTATGCTGTTTCCCCACCCCTTGCCGATTGGATAGCCGGGCACGAGTGGCTTCGCTTTGCCGTCCGCCTGATCTTGCTGCCTTGCATCGGTTTTGCATGGCTGGCGATGCAGGTGGGGATGGTTTGGGCACTGGTGACCGTGGTTGGATCGGCAACGATACTCAGCTGGTTCTCCTTCCGGTTCTGTCTGGGGAGATGAGTCTGCCTGGCATGGATATGGATCTGCCTTTAGCAGGTCGTGTTATGTTCACCCTTATTCGAGAGTACAAACTATGAATGCATTGCAGGAGAAGAAGGCCCCTGCTGTTCTCAGCGCGCAGGGATTTACCCTAATCGAACTGATGGTGGTGATGGTGATTCTCGGTATTCTCGCAGGACTCATCGTCCCGAGGATCATGGATCGCCCTGAAGAGGCCAGGCGGACCAAGGCTGGTATTCAGATCCGAGCCCTTGAGCAGGCTCTGAAGCTTTATAAACTTGATAACGGCCAGTACCCGACCACGGAGCAGGGATTGCTCGCTCTGGTTGAGGCGCCGACCGTAGGGGCTCTTGCCAAGAAATGGCGGACGGGTGGCTATTTGGAAAAAAGCAAGGTTCCTAAAGATCCATGGGATTACGATTTCGTCTACCTCTGCCCTGGTCTGCACGGCGATTTCGATCTCATTTCCTATGGCCCCGATCATCAGTCCGGGGGCGAGGGCAAAGATGCGGATATCAACAACTGGGAACTTGAATAGATACGGGCAATTCACTGGCTGACTGCTGCGATGCGTCTTCCCTCACTGAACAATAGAGCGTTTACCCTGCTCGAGCTGGTCGTGGTCATGGTGCTCATTGCACTCACCGTCTCCCTTGCTGTTCCTAAAATTTCTAATTTTCT
>CAITZN010000131.1 GCA_903896915.1 uncultured bacterium | reverse complement strand
GCCACTTGACCAGGTGGTCCCACATCCTTTCTGGGAGATCTGCCGGAAAACGGGTGAACCACCGCAGAATCGGCTGTTGCCAGTTCCGGGTGGCAGAGTGGTGCTGGGCAAGGCTGCCGAGCACGCCCTCTACGGCTGGGATAACGAATACGGACATAGGGAAACCGAGGTCGCCGGGTTCAAGGCCGGGGAGTACCTGGTCACAAACCGGGAATTCCTCGCCTTTGTCGAGGCCGGCGGGTATCGCGATCCACAATGGTGGACCGAGGAAGGGTGGAACTGGCGCGACTTCAAGCAGGCCGAGCATCCCCTGTTCTGGGTGAAAGATGAAGGTAACAACTGGGGCCTGCGGACTATGCTGGAAGTCACCCCCCTGCCCTGGAACTGGCCCGTTGAAGTCAACCAACTGGAGGCCAATGCCTTCTGCAACTGGCAGGCTGCCCGCACCGGTCTGCCCATCCGGCTGCCCACCGAAGACGAGTGGCACCGGCTGCGCGATGCCTGCGACATCCCGGATCAGCCCTGGTGGCAGCAGGCTCCCGGCAACATCAATCTGGAACACTGGAGTTCTTCCTGCCCGGTCGACCGTTTCCGTACCGGCGATTTTTATGATGTGATCGGCAATGTCTGGCAGTGGACCGAGACCCCGATCTATCCCTTCCACGGTTTTCGGATTCACCCCTGGTATGACGATTTTTCCACCCCGACCTTCGACACCCGCCACAACCTGATCAAAGGCGGCTCCTGGATCTCCACCGGCAATGAGGCTACCCGTGACGCCCGGTACGCTTTTCGCCGACATTTTTTCCAGCATGCCGGTTTCCGTTATGTCGAAAGCAGCGCCCCGGTGGAAATCCACCAGGATCAGTATGAAACTGACGCCTTGACTGCGCAATATTGCGAGGCCCATTACGGCAAGGAACATTTTGGGGTAACCAATTTTGCATCGGCCTGCGCCAGCGCCTGCCTGGGATGGATGCAGGGCCGCAAAACCGAACATGCCCTAGATCTGGGCTGTGCGGTTGGCCGGGCCTCCTTCGAGCTGGCCCGCGGCGGTTTTGCCAAGGTGACCGGACTCGATTTCTCCACCCGTTTCTTCCGGCTGGCCACACGAATGCAGGAGGAGGGCTACCTCCGCTATGCTTTTCCTGAGGAAGGCGAGATCTGCTCGTTCCATGAAATCGGGCTGGCGGAGCTGGGCCTGGAGGCCGACCGCGACCGGGTCGATTTTTCCCAGGCCGATGCCTGCAACCTGCCCGAGAAGTTCACCGGCTATGATCTGGTGCTGGCAGCCAACCTGATCGATCGCCTCTATTCCCCTCGTACCTTCCTTGCCACCATCCATGAACGAATCAATCCAGGCGGCATCCTGGTGCTCACCTCACCCTACACCTGGGACGAGGCCTACACCAAAAAGGAGGAATGGCTGGGAGGCTACCGCGATGCCGGCGAGCCGGTCTGGACACTGGACGCCTTGAAAGATCTGCTGGCACCGCACTTCCTTCTGCTGGCAGAGCCATGCGATGTGGAGTTCGTCATCCGTGAGACACGCCGTAAATTTCAGCACAGTGTTGCTGAACTGACCGCCTGGGAACTGAAGGGATAAATGCATTCCTCCCACTTTGATTTCGATACGATTATCGATCGCCACCACTCGGCCAGCATAAAATGGGACCGGTACCAGGGGCGAGACATTATTCCCTTGTGGGTTGCGGATATGGATTTCCGCTCGCCTCCGGCGGTGCTTGAGGCCCTGAATGCGCGCGTCGACCATGGCATCTTCGGGTATACCGCACCTCCCGGAGAACTGACAGAATCGGTAATCTTGCATCTCAAAAAGGACTATGCATGGAAGGTTGAACCAGATTGGCTAGTCTGGCTGCCCGGCCTGGTCTGCGGGCTGAATGTTGCCTGCCGGGCAGTCGGCGAGATCGGCGATGCCGTGCTCACCGTCACCCCCATCTATCCCCCCTTCATGACCGCACCGACCATGGCGGGACGCACAACCATCAAGGTGCCGCTCAAACTGAACGGATCGTGTTGGGAAATGGACCTGAAGGCCCTGGAACGGGCCATTACCCGACGCACCCGTCTTCTCCTCCTCTGTAATCCGCATAACCCGGTGGGGCGCGTCTGGACAAAAGCGGAACTGCTCGGCCTGGCGGAGTTAGCGGCACGTCATGACCTGATCATCTGCAGCGACGAAATCCATGCCGGCCTGATTCTCGATGCCGACAAGCACCATCTCCCCATCGCCATGCTGGCACCTGAGATCGCCAGCCGGACCATCACCCTCCATGCCCCGAGCAAGACCTACAATATTCCGGGGCTGGGCTGCTCGTTTGCGGTCATTGCCGACCAGACGCTACGCAAGTCATTTACTCGTGCCATAGACGGCATCGTACCTCATGTCAATCTGCTGGGCTATACCGCCACCGAGGCCGCCTACCGCTACGGGGAACCGTGGCGGCAGGAATTGATCGAGTACCTGCGCGGCAATCGTGATCTGGTGCTCCGGGCGGTGGCCGACATGCCCGGCCTGAACGTCACCCCGGTGGAGGCAACCTATCTCGCCTGGATCGATACGCGAGAAAGCGGTATCGACAACCCGGCGCACTTCTTTGAAGTAGCTGGAGTCGGACTCTCCGATGGCGCCGACTTCGGCCTTCCCGGTTTTGTCCGGCTCAACTTCGGCTGCCCCCACCCCCTCTTGACCGAGGCCCTGGAGCGGATGCGAAGGGCGCTG
>CAITZN010000130.1 GCA_903896915.1 uncultured bacterium | reverse complement strand
CGCAGATGCGATTAAACTTATAACTAAGGAAGATGTCATTCCTGGTCATATCAAACAAAAATTTTATTTTGTTCTTGCGCCGGTTATCGTTTTTACGATCTCATTAATCTCGTTTGCCGCTGTACCTTTTGCCGATACCCTCGTCATTAACGGCAAACAGTATATCATGCAGGGCATACCAACAGACCTTGGTATTCTGTGGTTTCTGGCCATTGCCGGATTCGGTGTATACGGGATTATCCTTGCCGGTTGGTCATCGCATAACAAATACGGTGTCTTGGGCGGATTACGAGCTGCTGCGCAGGTAATTAGTTATGAGATCCCGATGGGGCTTGCAATTGTCAGTGCCTTGATTGTTTATGGTACTGTTAATTTGACAGAAATTGCCCAGTTTCAGGGACAGTTGCTGTTTGGCTTTATCCCTATGTGGGGGATTATACTGCAACCAATCGGCGCAATGATCTTTATCGTTGCCGCTTTTGCCGAGACAAATCGTACACCATTTGACCTGGCCGAAGGCGAGAGTGAATTGGTCGCTGGTTTCCATGTCGAATACAGTTCAATGAAATTCGGTATGTTTTTCATGGGTGAGTATGTAGCGATGTTCACCTCCAGCGCCCTGATCGTTACTCTCTATTTTGGTGGTTTTCAGATCCCTTGGTTTTCTACCGAAACCTTGGTCAAGTATGCCATCCCGGTAGCCATTTTGATCATGTTGGCAATGCCTGTTTTCGCCAAGTTATTCACTTACTGGATTAGCAAGAACAATAAAAGCCATTATGAACGTGCTGATGACCCAAGAGTTCGTGAGGCGAATGTCTATATTAAAGCTATCTGGGGTATTGTTATTGCCTTAGAAATCGTGCTCTTCATCTATCTCATTACCGTATCTGGGGGCGCCGCTGACCGGGTACTGGTAACAATACTACAGATTATAACTTTCTTGGTCAAAACGACACTCATGTGCTTCGTCTATGTTTGGGTTCGTTGGACTTTACCTCGGTTTCGTTATGATCAGCTTCAACGACTGGGATGGCAAACGCTGTTACCCCTTTCCTTGCTGAACATTTTTGTCACGAGTGCGATCGTGATCGCATTGAGTTAATAGGAGCTGGCATGAGTGTAAAAATTAAAATTATGGAGCGTCAGGGTAAAGACCTTTATCAACGTCTTTATCTGATTGAGGTCTTCAAGGGGATGGTGGTGACCTTAGGTCATTTCATCACTAATCTTCTCGATAACTCAAAATTACTCGTCCGTCATTATCCTGAGGTGCAACCGGAAATTCCAGTACGCTGGAGAGGTCGGCACCGTTTGACTGTGCATGAAGACGGTACCATGAAATGTGTTGCCTGTTTCATGTGTCAAACAAACTGCCCTGCCAAATGTATTTCGATCGAAGCCGGGGAAAGAATAGACGGTAGAACTGAAAAAATGCCCGTCAAATTTGAAATAGATCTGCTTGAGTGCATCTATTGCGGCTATTGCGTTGAAGCTTGCCCAATGGAAGCCATCCGCATGGATACAGGGATCTATTCAGTCACTGGAAGTGAGCGAAAGCCTTTTATTTTAGGGATGGGAGAGATGCTGGCCACAAAAGGTGCATTTACCGAAGAAGAGTATAAAAAAGGGGGCGCTTGATATCATGTTTGCCGACGGGCTATTTTTAGGATTTGCAGTACTAGCTGTGCTTGGAGCAGCGGGACTGATTCTGTTTCGACATCCAATGAACGGAGCAATGAGCTTTGTCGTCACGTTGATTGCATTAGCGGGACTATATGCATTGCTCTCTGCCAAGCTGATTTTCGCCCTGCAGCTTATTGTTTACGCCGGGGCTATCATGTCGCTCATTGTTTTCATTATCATGTTTTTAAACATTCAACCAAGCGATCTTCCCAAAGAAGAAACAAAACTATTGTATATCCTTGGAAGTATAATAGTCGTTTTCCCTATTGGGATGTTTTTGGTCAAGATCGTCAGAAGTTTACCGAAGAGTTCCACTGAAATAATCGGCAACAACTTCGGTGGTGTCAAGCAAGTGGGCTTGCTCCTTTTCAAAGACTGGCTGGTTCCTTTTGAAATCGTTTCGATTCTTTTACTGGTTTCCTTAATCGGCGCGGTTATTCTTGCTGGAAAACGGGGGGCAGTTAAATGATTCATAATTATCTCTTCCTGAGCATTATTCTTTTTTGTCTAGGGATTGTCGGTGTTATCTCCCGGCGAAATGTTTTTACGGTCTTTATGTCTATCGAGCTGATGCTGAATGCAGCTAATCTTGCATTTGTTGCATTTTCTCGCGTTCATCAGAGCATGGATGGACATGTCCTCGCCATGATGGTCATGGCAGTAGCCGCAGCAGAAGCTGCACTGGCTCTTGCCGTTGTGATTTTACTGCACAAACATAAAAGCAAGCTTGATACTAACGTATTCAGCCTGCTGAAAGGGTGATTCCATGGGACAAAGTGTAAATTATTTGGGTCTGATACCGCTTTTTCCGTTACTGGGAGCGGTAATCATCGGACTTCTTCATGTTTTTAGCGGGACAAGAGTTAAGCTTTCTGAAAAATTTTATGGAATTCTGGCATGTGTCGGACCCGTATTATCTTTCATTCTAGCTCTTAAAACATTTATTGCTCTTAAAGCTTTACCTCCTGAATCTCGATATTTGAGCCATAAAGCTTTTACCTGGTTCAGTGTCGGCGAACTGCACATTGACATGGGCTTCTTGGCAGATCCTCTTAGTTGCCTCATGCTGCTGTTTGTCACGCTGATCGGTTCTCTGATTCATGTATATTCCATTGGATACATGAGCGGAGATAAAAATTACGGCAAGTTCTTTTCCTACATGAATCTCTTCTTGGGCAGCATGTTGGTACTTGTTCTTGGAGATAGCCCGGTTGTTATGTTTGTTGGTTGGGAAGGTGTTGGACTGTGCTCGTATCTCCTAATCAGCTTTTACAGCGAAGATACCTCGAACGTCCTGGCTGGTAACAAGGCATTTATCGTCAACCGAATCGGTGACCTTGGCTTTGTTCTCGGTATGGCTTTTCTTTTCTGGGGCATTGGTGCAAGCGGATTCGACTTTCTTTCACTGAAGGCTCATGTCGGTAATCTTACACCGGCCGTTGCTCTTGCTGTCTGTCTCTTACTCTTTGTCGGCGCCACCGGAAAATCCGCACAGATTCCGCTCTATGTCTGGTTACCAGACGCCATGGCTGGTCCTACTCCCGTATCAGCTCTCATCCACGCGGCTACTATGGTAACCGCAGGTGTTTATATGGTTGCCCGGTTCAGCTTTATCTACTCTACCGTTGAACTGGCCGGCAACATTGTCGCCTGGGTCGGAATCCTTACTGCCCTTCTGGCGGCTATCTTTGGCATGTTCCAGGATGACATTAAAAAAGTACTGGCCTACTCAACTGTAAGTCAGCTGGGATATATGTTTGCTGGTGTCGGGGTTGCTGCGTATTCCGCTGGTATTTTCCACGTCTTCACCCACGCTTTTTTTAAAGCCTTACTCTTCCTTGGTGCCGGATCGGTTATTTATGCCATGCATCATCAGCAAAATATCTGGAAGATGGGCGGCTTGAAGTCGAAGATGCCGAAAACCTATCTTACCATGATGATCGGCGCCTTTGCTCTGGCTGGTTGCCCTCCTTTTTCTGGTTTCTTCAGTAAGGATGAAATCCTTTACAGCGCCCTGGCTACTGGTCATTACGGTATTTGGATGGTGGGAGTTCTTGTTGCCGGTATGACCGCTTACTACACCTTCAGGATGATCTTTGTAGTCTTTCATGGAACACCTCGTGATCAGGAAGCGTTTGATCATGCGCATGAATCACCATCCGTCATGACCGTACCCCTCATCATTCTGGCCGTCGGCGCACTATTTGCAGGTTTTTTAAATCTGCCAGCAATCTTCGGTGGCAGTCAGATGGTTTCCCATTGGTTGGCTCCCAGCTTAACTGAGCACCATCCATCGGCTAGCCATTTTCTTGAGATCCTTGCTATCGGCGCAAGTGTTGTTGCCTTTGCAATCGGTATCAAGATTGCTTATT
>CAITZN010000129.1 GCA_903896915.1 uncultured bacterium | reverse complement strand
GGCTTCATGGAAAACGGCGAGACCACGGCGGAAGGGGCCGCGCGCGAGACCCTGGAAGAAGCTGGTGCGCGCGTGGAAATGCTGGGCCTGTATTCCATGATCAGCCTGCCGGTCTTCTGATGCATATGAAAAACCTGGAGTAGTTCCGCAGGGACAATCGCCTCAATTTTACCGCTTATCACGGATTCACTGTTTTCCTGAAGCGTTGACAAGACTTTCTTAGAGACATTTACAACAGGCTTATCGGTCAACCTGAACTTAATCAGACCGGTACAGCCACCGCAGGTGAAGATAGAGTCCCGCTGTTCTGCAAAATTTGTGGCAACCTGCGGCATCAAAGAAAAAAGCAGGGTTGTCAATTCACGCACCAAAATAAGACAGGACAACCGGCCAATTGGCAATTCTAGCGCCTTTTCGGTCAGCAAAAAACAATCGTCCTGGCTGTAGAGTGGACAATTCCTAACGCTTATTATTTCAAATGGAGCTCTAAAAGTGTCCATCAAATTCCTGAATGAATAGTACGATAATCTTTAGCTGAAAAGAGTACACACCAATTAAGGCTCGCTCAATGTATAGTCACGAGACAGGTATTGATCATATATTTCCAGGAGTTTACCAAAGCTCGCTTGTTTCCCTTTAATAAATACTATACAGTAAATTGGGCAATAACTGATGTAAGCATATCCAAACAGCATATAACTTTCCGATTCCAACCCTTCAAGATTCGCATTTTAAAAGAGTGCTTCGAGCAACAGCAAAACAACATAGGACCTATTTATGGCCATGAGTTCACAGCAGCTTGCTGAAGATTTCAGACAACTTAATGATCTTCTTGAATTATATCCCAATATATCCATCATAAAAACTATTGGAGAGCCACCCGACAACTACGAAATAGCATACAACCTCCGTGGGTATGTCAAAAATGACGCCAATTCCATTGCCATAGGTGAAAACCACAGAATAAGCTTCAGCCTCCCTTTTGGCTACCCCCATTTTGCCCCAACAGTTAAACCGCTCACACCAGTCTTTCATCCCGATTTCGATCCAGCTGCTATACGCATCGCCGGTCAATGGCAACAAAACCCTTCTCTGGCCGAACTTATCCTCCATGTCGGAGAAATGATCAGTGGTAATATCTTCAACTTGAAAGACCCTTTTAATCAAGAAGCATCAGACTGGTATCAGACACATCAGAATCAGCTGCCCCTTGATTCTCTCAACATTGCCAATATTGAAGAATCTGCCACTAAAGTTGATTTGCTTGAAGAGGATACTTATACCTCGCTCAACTTAGAAAGGGACAAATTTATCGCACCTGAAAAGCAAATAGATTCTTCAGAAATCGAGCACATTCGAGACCTTATAGCGAATAATAAATTTTTTACCGCTAATAAACTGTTGGTCGACTTACCTGAAAGCTACCAATTTCAAGACCGTGAAAAATTGCAGCAAGATATCGGCAAGGTACTTCAAAAAACGGATAAACTCTTTAGATTAGCCGAACAACTCGAAAATTTAGGAAAACGAGACGAGGCCCTCGAGGTCGTTGACAATCTTTTGACAATTGCCGCTGATGCTCCAGGGGCCGACACCCTGCGTAACAGAATTCAGAAATCCTTTCCTATAGATCTCGCCCTTGATGGTCCCCAAAAGAAGAAGGTTGTCAAGGCCGAGAAGCAATCGGAAGATGCAACGAAACCTACTCTAGGCCAATCGAAATCAACACCAGGACCAACATTTATAAGGAATATAGCGCACTATAAACCGCTACTAGCTATCATCTTGATCCTTGGTGTCTGCATTGGTGCCATTTCCCTCTATTTTAAGGACCAAAACATCCTGAGCCAATCCCAGGCCAGTGTGCTTAAAGGTCAGTTACAAATTGACAAAAAACAGTTCGACAGTGCTCTCGAAACACTCGAAACGGCGAAGAACGCTCTTTCAGATTTAACCATTCTTCGCTTCCGAAAAAATTCTCTGGAGCAAGCAATCAACACTCTGGTAGCTTCGACTGATCTGCAGGAGGGGCTGAAAGGACGAATTCTTTACCAGGGTGAATATATCACGACAGGAAAAGCTACCACACTGACTGAATTGGCGACGCTGACCGATCAAGCACAGATCTTAGCCAAGCAAAACAAGCTTGAAGCAGCCCTGATTATATACCGTCAGGCACTTAAATTTGCCGCAGATCAGGGTCTTGGCAAACAACAATCTGCTCTTCATGAAAGCATAAAGTCACTTGAGCTTCGGAACGCACTGCTGTTAGCCGAAAAAGCTGAAAAAGGGGCAAAATGGAACGAAGCGGCTGAAGCTTACCGCAAAGCGCTCAACTTTTCAGGAAATATTGAGGATCTCGGCACAACAAACGATATCACTCAACGATTAACAGCCGCAACCTTTCGCCATGAGATGGATCTGTCTGAAAAGGCGTTCACTCAATCTCAGTGGCAGGAAACCATAAAATTTCTGGAACACGCTCAACAGGCTGTTAACGCCAACCCCAACATTGCTACGGATAAAGAACGTCAAGATCTAAAAAGGTTATTAGTTAATTCACAGCTCTACTTAATGCTATCAACTGCAAGAGATGCCTATCAGCAAAAAAAATGGGACCTGGCGACTAAGGAATACCAGAATGCATTGAACTTAGTGGCAGGTGAATCTGTTGCTATGGAAAATACGCTAGGCGAGTCCATCTCAAAAATCGAAAAAACGCTGCTGATGGTCAAGATTACCCAAATTCAGGACAAAGTGCTGATTGCTGAAAGTAGTGCTGATTTAGTAGCGGCACTTGCTCACTGCAAAGAAATCCAGCAGTTGATTCGTTCCAGCAAATATGCAAATGATTCATCGGTTAAAACCATATTGCATAAGTTTAACGATAAGATCGACAAATACCAGGAACAAGTTACACTCAAGGAAAGAATTGCTTGGCTGGAAGAAAATTACGAAGAAATTTTCCGTTCTAACTACCCCACCTTGCAAGGATCAAAACTGCTCCAACCGAAAGCTGTTTTGCTCAAGAAGCTCGATAACAAAACAATTTTTACACTGAGTTGCCTAGAACGGAGCCAAGGTACCTCTTCCAAACTTGAGCTGAATTACATGTTTGATAGTGGCACGGGGAAATGGTCCCAATTCAGCGGACGGTAGGTAATCAAGGCAAAACATACGCGAGTGAACAAGGGATTCCGTGGAAACCCTTTCAACAACGAACAACGATTGTTAAATCAAGAATCTAAATTCCCCCTTCCCGAGAAGATTGTGGAGATGCACAATACCCAAAAGATGATCTAATCCGTCTACCACCGCAAGTACCGTGACTTCATGCTGCTGCATGAGACTTAATGCGTCGACAGCCATCAATGAACTTGCAATCGCAACCGGGTTATGTGTCATGCCCTGATCGAGAGAAATATCATTGACCCGCTCCCCGGATGACAGCATTCTCCTTATATCACCATCAGTTACAACACCCTGTAGCACCCCTGATCCATCGACAACAAAAACAGCGCCGAGATTTTTTTGGTTCAGTTCGGCAATAGCCGTTACCATCGATACCCCAATTGTAACCACAGGTACCCTGTCCCCAATGAGCATTACTTCCCGAATAGCCACCTTGAGTCGTTCGCCAAGACTCCCGCCTGGATGATTACGGCGGAAATCTTCGGCCCGAAACTGTTTTCTATTCAGCAAAGCAACCGCTAAAGCATCTCCCATGGCAAGGGCTGCAGTGGTTGAAGTTGTCGGTGCCAAGCCAAGAGGACAGGCTTCTTTAGGAATAGCGATATTGAGTGTCACAATAGCATGACGGGCCAAACTTGAAGTGGCAACTCCGCTGATGGCAATAATTTGAATATTTCGCTCTTTGAAGCTGCCCAATAAGCGATTTAATTCTGTGGTTTCTCCAGAATAGGAAATGGCAAGAACAACATCAGTAGAGGC
>CAITZN010000128.1 GCA_903896915.1 uncultured bacterium | reverse complement strand
TGGATTTGCTGCAACCGGAACAGCTGCTACCGGTCATGGACTGGTATCAAAATCTGCATCCGTTTGACGCTATTGTTCCTATATCGGCGCTCCAGGGCATTGGCATCGAGGTGCTGACCACGGAACTGGTTGCCCGCCTGCCCGAAGGGCCACAGTATTATCCGGAGGATATCCCCACCGATGCAACCGAACGGTTCATTGCCGCTGAGATCATTCGCGAGAAGATTTTTCTTCTGACCCGGGACGAGGTGCCCTATTCGACTGCCGTAGTCATCGACTCCTTCGAGGAAGAGGTGGAGGGCCGGCCGGTGGTTATTCAGGCAACAATCATGGTGGAGCGAAATTCACAGAAAGGTATTCTGGTCGGTCAGGGCGGGGGCATGCTAGCGGCCATACGCAAGAGTGCCGCCAGCGATATCGAAAAACTGTTGGGATGCCGGGTGCGTTTGCACCTCTGGGTTAAGGTCAGAAAGAATTGGACAGGTAACACCAATATTCTTCGTGAACTGGGGTTGGCCTAGGCGGTTTGGACTACTGGAGAAGGACATGACCCGGAAGTTTGCTATTCCTGCTCTGTTTACTCTTTGGGAGTATGAGTGCCGGGAACCATACTGAGCCCTTTGAGTGTCGTTAGGGCTGTCCGTAGTTGATTGTCCTGTTCAAGCCTTTTGGCGATCTGCTGAATATCCACCACTTTTTCAAAATTTTCTTCTTGATCCGTTTTGTCGGTAGTGTCCGCTTCCGGTTTGGGCTGATTCTTGCCACGAGGTTCGTTTTTAAAATGGTGGGGCAGGTCTTTTTCTCTGATGGCTTTGACGGGAGGCGCAGGCTCGTTTTTTGCCTCTGAGCCAGCGGTTAGTGGCACCATCCTGTCGGGTCTGATACCGGTTGCTTGAATCGATTCGCCGCTTGGGGTGTAATATTTTGCGGTGGTCAGCCGGATGCCTGCACCATCTGGCAAGGGCAGGATGGTCTGTACCGAGCCCTTGCCGAAAGTGGTTGTGCCCATAATGATCGCCCTTTTATGATCCTGGAGGGCACCGGCCACAATCTCAGAGCCGCTGGCGGAACCGCCGTTGACCAAGACAACCATGGG
This sequence comes from uncultured bacterium, assembly GCA_903896915.1. Taxonomy (GTDB): domain Bacteria; phylum Desulfobacterota; class Desulfobulbia; order Desulfobulbales; family Desulfobulbaceae; genus Desulfobulbus. Next base: position 3,750 of record CAITZN010000128.1, on the reverse strand, counting down.
AAAACCGCTTTTGCTGCCATCCTGATGGGCCTCAAACACCATCTGGTCCTGTTTGTCTCTCCCTCTGGTTGAAACAATAATTCCCTTATCGATGAAGATGTCGGCGACCTTGACCGCTTGGTCAAGCAATCCTCCAGGATTGTTGCGGAGATCAAGCACGAGTCCTTGGATTGGATGTTTTTTTCTGAAGCTTTTTATGGCGCTTCTGACATCCTTGGTGGTGGTAGCCTGAAAGTTGGAAACCCGGATGTAGAGAAATCCAGGCTCCATTTCCATGGATTTGACGGAGAGCAGGGGGATGGCCTCCCGTGTCAGGGTCAGGTCTTTGGTCTCTTTCGAACTCTCGCGGTGGATGGTGATGGTCACCGAGGTACCTTTCACACCTCGCAGTTTTTTGACTGCTTCCATGAGGGTCATGGTTTTGGTGAGTTCTCCGTTGATCCGGACAATTTGATCTCCCGATTTTACGCCTTGCTTGTCTGCCGGTGTACCCTCGATGGGAGCAACGGCAGTGAGCACACCATCACGAATAGAAATTTCGATACCAACCCCTGTGAAACTGCCTGAAGTTTCTTCTTCGAGGTTTTTGAAGTCCTCCGGTGTCATATAGGCCGAATGAGGATCGAGTGAACCGAGCATGCCGTTGATCGCCCCATTGATTGCCTTAGTGGAATCGACCTTATCAACATAATACTGCTGGATCAAGGTCAGGACATTGGCGAAAGTTTCCAGATTTTTGTAGGTATCGCGTTCCTGTTTGTTCTCGTCAGCACAAACAGCGTTCCAGCACAAACAGAAGAGAATGACCAGCAGGAGTATCGAGCGTTTCATGTGGTAGTCGGAAAACCGGGTGAAAGAGATGAAAAAGGGATTCTCAAAGAAGGATGACGTTACAAGCGGCAAGCAGCTCTTAACGGTGATGGCTTTTGGTTGATTAAATCAACGTCAACTTAACGGGAATCGGAGGGTGAGGCAACGGTTATTCGCCCTGAGCGGGTAAAATACCTTTGCCGGGCAAGCGGAGTGATCAGCGATTAGCGAGGGTCCCTGGTTTGAGCCAGTCGAGTGGATCTTCGGCAACTTCGCCGTGGCGAATTTCAAAATATAGTCCTTTGCCGAAGAGTGTGGCGTTTTTACCGGTGAGACCGATGACCTGTCCTTGTTTGACCAGATCGCCTTCTTTGACATGGAGTTCGTTGAATCTGGCGGTGACACTGTAGTATTCCTGGTCATGGTCGATGATGACCATTTTTCCATACCCGCGCATGGTTCCGGCAAAGAGGACTTCGCCGTCATAAACGGCAAATGCTTCGGTTTTGTCCGGGGTATTGATGGTGATGCCGTTGGTAAAGGTGGTGTCATCAGCATTGGGCGATGCCTGTTTGAAGCGGCTGATAAGTTGCCCCCATACCGGAGGCGGCAACTTACCCTTGTTGAGGGAAAAGGTACGAGTCTTTTGTTCCTGGGTCCTGCTACTACTGGTCAGAGTGGAGGTTAGATGGCTCTCCGCTTTTTTCATCTCTCTCAATGCTTGTTCATACAAGCTTCTCTGGGTTTGAACCCGTTTCAACAGGTTGTTCTTCTCCTCGTTGGTTTGTTGCAGCGCAAGGCGTTCTTTGTCGGCGTCAGCCAGGAAATTTTCCAGAACCGCTTTTTCCAATTCATGAGCTCGCTTGACCCGGTCGATTGTTCCAACGCTTTCCCTATAAGCAGCAAAAACGGACTGGTCATAGGTAACGAGCGAATGGAAGGCATCATTGGTAAGCAGCAGATCAGGCAGGGTTTTGCTGGAAAAACTTATATTAAAGAACCCCGTTTTACCCATGAGGTAAAATGATTTTAAACGATTGTTCAGATGATGCTGCAGAGCCTCATTTTTTTGCGTGATCGCCGTCAGTTCCATTTCTTTGGAACTAATTACCGTTCTTGTTCCTTAATCTGCGCTTTGAACGCATTGATCTTCACTTTCTGTTTGGTAATTTTTTCATCCATGCTATCCAGTTCATCCAGCAGGGAGAGTTCCTGTTGACCGCTCTGATCGATTTTCTCCTCGTGAGCCGAAATTTCATGGCGGAGTTTGCCGACATGGACGGAGTGCATTTGCTGATTCTCCGGCAACGCCGCCAGGCAGACAAATGGTGCAAGAAAACTGGTCAAGAACAGGATGACGGCAAGGAGACGATTCATTGGCGGCGGTTCAAAGTTGAAGAATCCTTCTGGTGGTCGAAAAGCTGCCTGCCGCACAGAGCAGAGTGGCGCTACCGATAATTGAGAGGATAACCTGCCAGGAAAAGAAGGAAAAGGGCAGGGTGGCGAGCGTCGTCGGACCGGCGAACTGGAGGTTAATCCAGTTGAAGAGGAGCAGGAGGGCGATAATGCCGCAACTCGACCCCAGTAAACCCTGAAACGCTCCTTCCATGAGAAACGGCATGCGGATATAGTTGTTGGTGGCACCGAGCAGTCTGAGCAGTTCCAACTCCTGCTGGCGTGACAACAAGGTCAAGCGGATGGTGTGGGCGACCATAAAGGTGGTGGTCATAATCAGTAGCGATCCGGAAAGGATAATAACGACACGCATCAACTGGATAAAGGAATAAAAGCGTTCGATCCATTCTTTGCCGTATTGGACTTTGAGGACACCTGGCAGGGTTTGCAGATAATCGGAAAAGCGTTTGATTCGGGACAGGGTGTCAAGTGAACGGACCGGATAGACCTCGATGGAGGGAGGTAGGAAATTGGTGGGTACTCCGGTCAGGACATCGCTGTTGTCTCCAAGTTGTTGTTCGAAGCGTTTGAAGGCCTGTTGACTACTGATGAATTCGATCCGATCCACTTGGTCGAATTTGAGGATCTTCATCTGGTACTGTTCCTTCATGGCTGGAGCGGGCTCTTCTTCTAGGTAGACAACAAGCCGCAGGTCGTCGCCGAGTTCCTGGCCAACATGCAGGGCATTGGAGTAGATGAGGTAAAAGAAGGAGAATATGAGAACCGACAGGGACACTGTGAACTGGGTCATGATCTGTGATTTCCAGGTAAACAGCATGTTGCGGCAGGTCTGCTGGAGAACCACGGCCAGAAATCTCATGCCTTAGCCCTCCAGAGAAGTAGAGAGAGAAAATTCTGCGCTTTCTCCGTTGCTGTCTTCAGGGTATGCAGGTTGCTGCTGGGTAGAGATTCGTCCGAAGCGGAGCTCAACTACACGGTGGCTGGTCTGCTGGTACAGAGATTTGTCATGGGTGGCAATGCGGATAGTCGTGCCCTGCTTGTTGAGCTGATTGAAGAGGTTAACGACTCTGTCAGTGTTTTCTGCGTCGAGATTTCCCGTCGGCTCGTCGGCAAGGACGATTTCGGGGGAATTGGCCACAGCACGGGCAATAGAGACCCGTTGCTGTTCGCCCCTTGACAGTTCTTCGGTGCGGGTGGCGTATTTTTTTACCAGGTCGAGTTGTTCGAGCAGGTCTCTGGTTCGTTTTTCGATAAAGGATTGGGGCCGGTACACGACCTCCATGGGGAAAGCGATATTTTCGGCTACAGTTCTGTCGGGTAGGAGTTTGAAGTCCTGGTAGGCCATGCCGATTTTCCGACGGAGTAGATGGATGTTGCGCTGCGGCAACTTTGCGACATCCATGCCGGCCACCTCCACCATACCTTTGGTCGGTTTTTCAATGCGGCTGATGAGTCGGAGCAGGGTGGTTTTGCCGGCACCGCTCATACCGGTGAGGAACACGATCTCCCCTCTGGCGACGGTGA
>CAITZN010000127.1 GCA_903896915.1 uncultured bacterium | reverse complement strand
TGGGGATCCCTAAAAAACGCTGATCAGTCATCTTTTGAATTTTCAATTCAATCTTTAGCAACCCCAAAAGACCAGCAGAAATGGTCATATCTGATCAATGATTAAATATGACCATTTCCGTGTGACTACCCGTCAGGATCCTGCCAATGCTGCATGCCAATTATTATGTAAAATCAAAATGATGAGTGAGTAACTCCCGTGCAATTATAATCGGCGCATAGATTGCTTAGTAAAAAGTAGCTAAGAAGTCGCTGGTTACATTCCCATACATGGTGATCACCAGGATCGTATCAACAATACAACCACCGCTTCAACTTTAAGGAGCCTAGACATGGAAAATTTTAAACGGATTCTCGTCGTGAGCAGGGACACAAAATACTGCAAAACAGCTGTTCATTATGGCGTTTCAATCTCCAGTAAATTTGGAACTGACCTGTATGTTCTTCATGTTATTGATGATTCGATAGGACTTGAGAGTTTTCAGGTAGGAGAGCGCCAGAAAGATCTCCTCAAAATAAAAGAGGAACTGACTGCGACGATAGCCGCAGAGAATGACAAAGGACTTAAGGTGAAGGAACTGATGAAGGAGGGCGATCCTGCAACAGAAATTTTAAAGGTTGTCAGCGATGAACATATTGATCTCGTCATTATGCTGGCGCATGAAGAGGGGCATTTGGAACATTTTCTCTTCGGGCGCAGCAATGATGAGATTATTCGTAACATGCCATGTTCAATCCTAATGGTGAAAAAAGAACCCGGCCCTGCCAAAGATGCAGAAGCAAAGAGATGAGCAGTTGCCAACAGCCAGGTGCAAGCAAGTGAGCGATCTAACCCGTGTCAGTCATCCGATTTACAATCTGCTCCCTACGGAAATCGAAGGGTTTGACAACCTGGCGGAGCTTGCCCTTGATATGCACTGGTCGTGGGATCATTCCACCGATGAGGTATGGCGGCAGCTTGATCCAAAACTATGGGAAATTACCTATAATCCCTGGGTGGTTTTACAGACGGTATCGCGCGACCAAATTGAACGTGTGCTGGCCGATCCTATATTCCGCAAAGATGTTGACAGCCTGGTACAAGCCAAACGGCAAGCGGTGGCCGCACCTGCATGGTTTCAGCAGAAACATGCAGATGCTCCTTTGTCCTGCGTTGCCTATTTTAGCATGGAGTTTATGCTGAGCGAGGCTTTACCCATCTACTCGGGTGGGCTTGGTAATGTCGCCGGCGATCAACTCAAGGCCGCCAGTGACCTGGGTGTTCCGGTCGTCGGAGTGGGACTGCTCTACCAACAGGGATATTTTCGCCAGGTGATTGATAAAGATGGCGGGCAACAAGCCCTCTTTCCTTTTAACGACCCTGGACAGCTGCCGATTACGCCGTTGCGCCATCCAAACGGCGAATGGTTGCGGCTGGAGATTGCCTTGCCCGGGTACTCGGTCTGGCTGCGTGCCTGGCAGGTCGAGGTCGGCCGGGTTAAACTGTACCTGCTGGACAGTAATGACGCGGCAAATTTCCCCGCGCATCGCGGGATCACCAGCGAACTCTATGGCGGCGGGCAGGAGTTACGGCTCAAACAGGAAATGCTGCTTGGGATCGGTGGCTGGCGGCTTCTGACCGCACTCGGCATCCGACCCGAAGTGTGTCATCTCAATGAAGGACACGCTGCTTTCGCCATTTTGGAGCGAGCTCGTAGTTTCATGCAAGAGACCAACCATCCCTTTGAAGTTGCGCTAGCCGTCACCCGGGCGGGGAATCTCTTCACCACCCATACAGCTGTTGACGCCGGTTGCGATCGTTTTGCCCCTGCCCTCATCGAACAATATCTTGGTGCGTATGCAACGCAGAAACTTGGCCTGACACTTCACGACCTGTTGGCCTTGGGCCGTCGAAATCCAAGCGACTCGACCGAGAGTTTCAACATGGCGTATCTGGCAATCCGTGGCAGCGGGGCGGTTAATGGCGTCAGTCGCTTGCATGGTGAAGTCAGCCGCCGCATCTTTGAACCTCTTTTCCCCCACTGGCCACAGAACGAAATTCCGGTCGGTCATGTAACCAACGGGGTTCACATGCCGACCTGGGATTCAGCCCCGGCCGATGATCTCTGGACCAAAGCCTGTGGCAAGGATCGCTGGCGCGGAACAACAGAAAATCTTAAGCAGGACATTGGTCGTGTTACAGATGTCGATCTCTGGCGATTTCGCATCGCAGCGAGCAAAACTCTTGTTGCCTTTGCTCGCGAACGACTGTCCCGGCAACTGGCGACCGCCGGGGCTTCGATCAAGGCGATTGACAGAGCAAACCATCTCTTTGATCCCAACGTCCTAACCCTTGGCTTTGCGCGACGGTTCGCGACCTACAAACGACCGAATCTGCTGTTGCACGACCCGGATCGACTAATCCGCCTGTTAACCAATACCCAGCGTCCGGTGCAACTCATTCTTGCCGGAAAGGCCCATCCTGCGGATTTAGCGGGCCAGGCCCTGATTCAGCAGTGGACGTCTTTCATCCGCCGCTCCGATGCTCGCCTCCATGTGATTTTCCTCAGTGATTATGACATGCATTTAACCAAACACCTCGTGCAGGGCGTGGATGTCTGGATCAACACCCCTCGGAGGCCATGGGAAGCGTGTGGAACGAGCGGCATGAAGGTGCTGGTAAACGGGGGGATCAATCTTTCAGTGCTGGACGGCTGGTGGGCCGAAGCCTATGCCCCGGATTTGGGCTGGGCTCTGGGAGATGGTCAAGAGCATGACGATGATCCGGCCTGCGATGCCAAGGATGCGGAGATGCTCTACGACCTGCTCGAACGCGAGGTTGTCCCTGAGTTCTACAGCCGCGACGAACAAGGCATACCCACCGCCTGGATGGCGCGAATGCGAGAAAGCATGGCTCGGTTGACACCTCGCTTTTCTGCCAGCCGCTCGGTGCGTGAATATACCGAGCAACATTACCTCCCCGCTGCTGCCGCTTACCATTTGCGCAGTGCCGACAATGGCGCCATCGGCCTGAAAATTATCGATTGGCAGCACAGGCTGGAACAAAAATGGACCACACTGCGCTTCGGCGCCGTTAAGGTGGAGACCCAAGGCGAACAGCACAGGTATGAAGTTGATGTCTATCTCAATGACCTCAGTCCGAATACAGTTACCGTGGAGTTATATGCAGAGGGGATAGATGGCGGTTTTCCGGTACGCCAGGAAATGCTGCGAGACCGACAACTGGTGGGCGCCTCGGATGGTTACGTATACAGCACAGCAGTGTCCGCAGCCCGACCTGCAACAGACTATACGCCACGAGTGATACCCCGCTGCAATAGCGTCGCGGTCCCTCTGGAGGCATCACAAATCCTTTGGCAACGATCTTTGTAAGATCGCCCAGAGCCAATATTAACGAATAAACCAGGAGATCCTCTATGAAAATAACCGCAGGTTTGTGGATTGATCGTCGCAGGGCAGTAATCGTGCTCATTTCACCAAAAAAAGAAGAGACGATGGAAATCAGATCCAATATTGAGAACCAACCGGGACGTAACAAGGGCGACCGCTCGACGGCTCCCTACGAAGCACAGCTCGTTAAAGCCGATGATAGCCGTGAACGAAAGTTAAGAGGCCAGCTTGATCAGTATTACGGCGAGGTAATTGCGGCCATACGCGATGCTGAATCCGTTCTCATTTTTGGCCCCGGTGAGGCCAAGGGTGAGTTGAAAAACCATCTTGACCACGCCAGACTCGGGAAAGGCATCGTCGCTGTGGAGCCGAGCGACAAAATGACTGATCCCCAAATCGCGGCAAAAGTACGCGATTATTTTCACAAACAAGATGCAACGGTGCAAGCATGAAAACAACCTGTAGCGGCTTTCATTATCTGGCTGGACGAACGTCATCCGGGCAAACATGCCTGGGCGCTTGCTCTGTTAGTCCTGGGCTGGCGAGCGTCTGTTTTAAAACCGGACATTGTTTTGATAAAGAAGACAAAACCATGCAGGAAGAAAGGGAGATTACAGATGAATGATATTATGGCGTTGATAATGACAATGGCTGTGATCGCTGGGATTTTGCTTGGCACAATATTCTTCGGCGGCCTTTGGTGGACGGTCCAGAATACGGTTTCGTGCCAACAAAAAGCGTATTGGTTGTTCGGCAGCCTGCTGTTGCGAACAAGCATCACCCTGGCCGGATTCCTCTTTGTCTCAGGAGATCATTGGCAGCGGTCGCTAGCCTGCCTCCTTGGTTTTGCTCTTGCGGGTTATGTCGTGAAGCGGCTTACAAGCCGAACGGCTGTACCCTATATCGCTACCAGCAAAGTGCTCAAACCTGCGATAGTATCCTGACAAAAAGTACCAGCAAAACTGTGGAGTAAATAAAGGCTTGCCAGGATGTGTTGTCGAACCACCTGAGCGGCCACGCGATGCTCATGATCGTTGCTTGCAATCAATAGAGCGGAGACGTACATGAAATCCCCCCTCCCCCCAGATGCATCAAAGCGGACAACCAACCGGCCTAGCGGAAACGAAGCGCAATTTTCCGTGCAACTCCTGGAAAAGGCGCGTGCTGATACGGATACCGTTCTCAAGGATCTGGGATCGCAACTCGATGGCCTGAGCGAGACGGAAGCGCTTTCCCGCTTGCAGCAGTACGGCACCAATGAAATTGCCCGGGAGAAACATCAATCGGCGGTGATGCGCCTTTTGGCGAACATCAAAAACCCCTTGGTCCTATTGCTCACGGCGCTGGGCGTGCTCTCCCATTTCACCGGAGATCAGCGGGCGACAGTGGTCATCTTCGTGATGGTGGTTCTGGGCGTGGTTTTGCGTTTCTTCCAGGAGATGCGGGCCGATAACGCCGCCGAAAAGCTCCAGGCCATGGTCAGCAATACGGCAACAGTAGTGCGAAGTGGCAAAGAAGCAGAAATATCGCTCAAGATGCTGGTTCCCGGCGATATCATCCGGCTGGCAGCTGGCGATATGGTGCCGGCCGATGTCCGGGTGCTTGCCGCCAAAGACCTGTTTCTCAATCAGGCGGCCCTTACCGGCGAAGCCTTACCCGTTGAAAAAAAAGCTGCCACCGCGCCCGCCGATATTGTGAACCCCCTTGATCTGCCCAACCTCTGTTTCCTCGGCTCCAATGTCGAGAGCGGCTCCGCGGCCGCAGTGGTTATCCATACCGGTGACCGCACCTATTTTGGTTCGCTGGCTGCCAGCATTGTCGGCCAACGGCAGTTAACCAGCTTCGACAAAGGGATCAACAAGTTCACCTGGCTGATGATCGGTTTTATAGCCGTAATGGTCCCAGCGGTGTTTCTTATCAATGGATTGGTTAAGCACGACTGGCTGGAAGCGTTCCTTTTTGCCATGGCCGTGGCTGTCGGACTGACCCCTGAAATGCTGCCCATGATCGTGACCGTCAACCTGTCGAAAGGTGCGCTGGCAATGGCCCGCAAAAAGGTAATCGTCAAGCGCCTGAACGCCATCCAGAACTTCGGGGCAATGGACGTGCTGTGCACCGATAAGACCGGCACCCTCACCCAGGGCAAGATCGTTCTTGAAAAACACCTGGACGTATATGGCGAGCCCAGCGACAAGGTGCTGCATTTCGGCTATCTCAACAGTTTCCATCATACCGGGTTAAAGAACCTGCTGGACAAGGCTATCCTTGACCACAAAGAGTTGAAAGACCACCTGAAGGCTGACGAGAAATACCGTAAGATCGACGAAATCCCTTTCGACTTTGTCCGTCGGCGCATGTCAGTGATTGTGGAAGACGAAACCGGACTGAACACCCTGATCTGCAAGGGAGCTGTGGATGAAGTACTGAACCTGTGTACCCGGGTGGAAGTCAAAGGCGAGGCCATCGAAGTGCTGCCCGAGCATGATGCCAAACGCCGACAACTCGCTGAAGACCTCAACGGGCAGGGCTTCCGGGTAGTTGCCCTGGCCTACAAGCAAATGCCGGGTGCCCCTGACGAGCCGGTCTATGCCGTCAAGGATGAGGCCGATTTGATTCTGCTGGGTTTCATGGCCTTCCTTGACCCGCCTAAGGATACCGCCATAGAGGCTTTGCAACGGCTCCATAGCCTGAGTGTAGACGTCAAGGTCCTGACCGGCGACAATGAGATCATCACCGCCTACATCTGCAAGCAAGTGGGCATGCCGGTGGACCACCTCCTGCTCGGCTCCCAGATTGAGACCATGAGCGAGACAGAGCTGGCCGAAGCTGCCAGCACTACCAGCGTCTTTGCCAGGCTGGTTCCAGCTCACAAAGAACGAATCATCCGGGCGTTGCAGAGCAAAGGTCATGTTTTAGGTTTCATGGGCGATGGTATCAACGACGCCCCGGCCTTAAAAGCTGCTGATGTGGGCATTTCGGTCGACAGTGCTGTGGACATCGCCAAGGAGTCCTCTGATATTATACTGCTGGAGAACAGCCTGCTGGTACTGGAGCAGGGGGTGCTGGAAGGCCGGCGTGTGTTTGGCAACATTATCAAGTACATCAAAATGGCGGCCAGCTCGAACTTTGGCAATATGTTCAGTGTGGTGGGGGCCAGCGCCTTCCTGCCGTTCCTGCCCATGCTGCCGATCCAAGTGCTGGTTAATAACCTCCTGTACGATTTCTCGCAGACCACCATCCCCACCGACCAGGTGGATGATGAATGGTTAGCAAAGCCTCGCCAATGGACGATTGACAAGATCCTCCATTTTATTCTGATTATCGGGCCGATCAGCTCGATCTTCGATTATCTGACCTTCTTCATGATGCTGTACCTATTCGACTGCTGGCAGAATCCGGCCCTGTTTCATACCGGCTGGTTTGTCGAGTCGCTTTTCACCCAAACGTTGATCATCCATATCATCCGAACCAACAAAATTCCGTTCATTCAAAGTCGGGCCAGTTGGCCACTCATCCTCTCCTCTGTCATCATCGTCGCAGTCGGTGCTTTACTGACGGTTTCGCCCCTGGCAAACACCCTCGGGTTCGTTCCGCTCCCCCCATTGTACTGGCTGTATCTGACTATCATGATGCTGGGCTACGCGGTTTTGACTCAGCTTGTCAAAGCCTGGTTTGTTCGAAAATTTGGTGATTAATGAAGATCGCGCAGAGCGGCAAGGCCAGAGATTGCAAAGAGAGATGCCCGCATGGGCATCAGAGACAAAATGATTAGTGAGATGCAATGAAAATGACGAAAACCCGGTTGGCGCTGATCGCGACCATTGCCGCAACACTTGTGCTCCTGACCCTGTTCATTGGCCTGCATGTACAGCGGCTGGATACGATGATCAAAGGGAAATTCGATGGCAAGCTCTGGTCGCTGCCTGCTGAGGTCTACGCCCGCCCGCTCGAGCTTTATCCGGGACTTGGCCTCAACCCGCAGACACTCGAAGACGAACTGGAACTGGCCGGCTACCGCCAAGATAGCCAGGTTGCGGCCGCAGGATCCTACCGGCGCAATGGTAACACCTTTGATTTGGTCACTCGTGATTTTCAGTACCCGTCCGGACTCGAACAATCTGAGCGGGTCACCGTTTTTTTGTCAGGAGGCACGGTGCGAGAAATCAGCCGCACCGGCACCACCACCCAGCTCCCTCTCATCAGGATCGACCCGGCCCGCATCGGCAGTTTTCATGCCCTGGAACATGAGGGTCGAATCCTGCTCAACCGGTCCGAGCTGCCGGAACTCCTGGTCAAAACCCTTTTAGCCGTAGAAGATCAAAATTTCTATACGCACCACGGCATAGCTGTTCGTTCTATACTCAGGGCTTTGTTTGCTAATATCCGTGCTGGCGCAACGGTACAGGGGGCCAGCACCCTGACGCAGCAACTGGCTAAGAATTTCTTTCTGTCCAACGAACGGACCTTACTGCGCAAAAGC
>CAITZN010000126.1 GCA_903896915.1 uncultured bacterium | reverse complement strand
TCTTGATCACTGCAACGCTGTGCTGTTCATCTGCCAGCATTTTTGATAGCTGTTGGTTGCTGATCCTAATGAGGCCGATTCGTTCGCAGACGGTATGGTCAAGGGCGGTAACGAGATAGATGGTAATTCGTCTGGTTTTGGCCATCATCGCCAAGGCCGTACCGCCATTGCCGCTATAGTTGTCCGCCAAGTGTTTGAAGGCCGATTCCCAACCTCCCATTTCGAAATAGGGGAGAAAGGTGGTGGAGCCAATACTGTCCGGGCACTCGGCCAGGAGAATCAGGGTGCCGCCATCCTGAACAAATGCGGCTGCGTTGTCGATAGCCTTATGCGCTTGAATCACATTGATATCTTTGGGATGTCCTCCTGCTGAGGCCAGGACCAGAGCATACTGCTGGCGGCTGCTTGCCCTGAAAAATTTATCATGTTCTTGGCACGCACTGAGGAAGTCCTGGTAGGTGCGGCCGAAACGAAAAGTGGCGACCTTACCCTGGCTGTCTGGGAGCCCATGGATAGAGCAATACGGTGGCAGCAGTTGATCGACCTCTGCCAGATCCTCGGCCAGAGGATTCCCTTCAATCTGGCCTGGGCGACAGCCTGGGGCCAGCGTGCTCCGGTGGCGATCAAGATACAGGCGATGGTTGTGGTAGATGGCTTGCTGTTCGCCCAGGCCGGGGAAGATGAGTTTGCGGCCACCGCCGAACCCGGCGAAGTAGTGGTGGGATAGAGCCCCCACAGTAATGATCAGCCCGGCAGCGATCAGATCTTTTCGCACTCGCACCTGTGTGCCGCGGCTGGTTATTCCCAGTTGGAAAAAAAGGTTGGCCTCGGTGCTCTCATGATGGATAAAGGGATAGTCCTGGAAAACTGGGCCGTAGGTTGCCAGCGATTCGGCATCAGTCTGCGGCGCATGGTTGCCGTAGGCGATGTAAAAGACGATACGGCTTCGCTCGACCCCTCGTTTTTCGAGCATCTCCAGCAGCCAGGGGAGAACGGTTGGGTAGTCGCACTGGCGAGTTTTATCGGCCACAACTATGGCGATCTGTCCTTCCGGGATGACTATTGGGAGTATACTGGCCATCCCCTTACGAAAGGTCTCCTCGCTGAAGGTCCTTTGCGGTTCGCGAATATCGAGGATATCCGCGCTAGCGGGGATGCCGAATTCGAGATGGCCGCGACCGTAGCGCAGGGAAAGGGTCTGCTGTTCTTTCACTCGGGTTGCTCGTTAATGGCTTGATCGATCAGTTCCAGGGTATGGATTGCTTTGACGGGGAGGCCGATTCGGTTAATGATATCCTGCAACTGTATGACGCAACCGGGGCAACCGCTCGCTATCATGGTGGCGCCACTGGCTGTCAGGCCTGTCAGTTTACGGTCACCTATGGCCCGGCTGAGATCGGGATGGGCAGCGGTAAAGGTGCCGCCCAGGCCGCAACAGAGCCCCGCATCCTCCATCTCGACAAAATCGACCTGAGGCAGGGCGCGTAAGAGTTCGCGAGGTTCGCCGGTGATCCCTTGGGTTCTAAGATGACAGGGATCGTGATAGGTGACCCGCTGGCGCAGGGGCCACTTGGGCAGGGCTGCTAACCGGTCGAGAAGCCCTTGTTGCTTGAGGAAGACATGGATGTCGATGATGGGGGTGACAAAGGGAGTGCCGTTTTTTTCCGCATAATGACCGGCGAGCGCTCCGTGGCAGGAGGCGCAAGCGGTGAGGATGTAGTCGACCTTGCGGGTGGCGAAGGCTGTAATGTTGGTGGTCGCCAGCTGCTGCAGGAGCGGGCCGTTGCCGGAGGAGAGCGCCGGCATGCCGCAGCAGCCCTGGCTTTTGGGGAGAAATATGGGGTAGCCGAAAGTCTGCAGCAGCCGGACTAGGGCCTCGCCTACTTCGGGGTAGAGATAAGTGATGGCACAACCGGCAAAAAAACCTATCACCGGTTTGTCCGCCTCGCCGTCCAGGAATTCCGGTACACGGGCAAAAAATTGATGGTCCGGGATGGGCGGCAAGGAGCGGCCTGCCAGGCTGTCCGGCGAAAAACGTAATTGTAGGCCGCTGCTTGCGGGGATTTTTTTGAAGAGCAGGGGGGAAAGGAAGTCGGCTCCCTTGAGCAGGCCCCGCAGCAGATTGGGGGAACCGGTCAGGGTGGCAACCCCTTTGCCGATTGACGACAACCCTTTAGTCTCTGTGATTCGTCGCCGAAGCGCGGCAACGATGGCATCGGTCGGCACCTGGTTGGGGCATTTGGTCACACAGGAACCGCACAAGAGACAGAGGCTCATCTCCTCTTGCAGTCGTACTTCCTGATCGATAGCACCATCAAGCAGAGCAGCGGCCAAGGCAATCTTGCCGCGGGCCACCGAGCCTTCGCGGCAAGTTTCCAGATAGACCGGGCAATGGGCCTGACAGGCACCGCAGCGGACGCATTCAGCCAGCTGTGGCGCATATTCTTCAAGTGTTTTTTGCAAGGCCATAACGAATTAGGAAGATTGGATCGGGGAGCAGGTTTCCGGTGCAATGTCCGGGAAAATTTTGCCAGGATTCATGATATTATTGGGGTCCAGGGCTTTTTTTATCGTCTGCATGGTGGCCAGGGTCGCTGCGTTCAGTTCCATGCCGATATAGGGGGCCTTGGCGGTGCCGATGCCATGCTCGCCGCTGACCGAGCCGCCCAGTGCCACCGTGGTACGGAAGATGTCGCTCAGTGCCAGCTGTACTTTCTCCTCCATACCGCTTTCCTTCAGGTCCACCATGACATTGACATGGATATTGCCGTCGCCTGCATGACCGAAGTTAATAATTGGCACCCCGTAGCGGGTCGATATTGCTTCAAGCGCCCGGATCATGTCAGGCACCTTGGAACGGGGTACGACGATATCCTCATTGAATTTATCGGGGTTAAGCCGCCGCAGGCTGGGGCTAATGCTGCGCCGGACTTTCCAGATAGCCTCCGACTCAGCCTCGGTTGCCGCAATCCGGTTTTCCAGCACCCCCAGGGGCTCTATAATCGAAAGAATCTTCAGGACCTGACCGTCAAGCACCTCTCTGTCGCCATCGACCTCGATGATCAGCACTGCCCGGCAGCTAAGCGGCAGATCGAGGGACGTTGCCTGGCGCACGCAGTCGATGGCGGATCCGTCCATGAACTCCAGAGTGGTGGGGATAATGTTGCCGCGAATAATAGCTGAAACCGCTTGGGCCGCCCCGTCAATAGTCTCGAAGGCGACCAGCATGGTCTTGCGGGCCTCTGGTTTAGGCAGCAGGCGGAGAATGATTTGGGTGACGATGCCGAGGGTTCCCTCGGAGCCGACCAAGAGACGGGTCAGGTCGTAGCCTACCACATTTTTCATGGTCCGGCCGCCGGTGTGGATGATTTCGCCAGTGGGGGTTACCACCTCGAGCCCGAGAACATAATCTCGGGTGACTCCGTATTTAACGCAACGCGGCCCACCTGCACACTCGGCGATGTTGCCGCCCAGAGTGCAGAAATCCTTGGAGGCCGGGTCGGGCGGGTAAAAGAGGCCGAGTTTTTCAACCTCTTTCTGGAGCCGTCCGGTAATCACGCCCGGTTCGACCACGGCAATCAGGTTGTCGATGTCGATCTCCAGAATCCGGTTCATCCGGGTGAGGACCAAGACGATACCGCCCTTGATAGGGAGGCTGCCGCCGGTGAAGCCGCTGCCAGCGCCCCGGGGCAGGATGGGGATCATTTCGGCGTTGGCGAGGCGGACGATCCGACTCACCTGATCACTGGTAACGGCATGGACCACTACCTCCGGCAGGAATTGATGCTGGGTGGCATCAAAGGAGTGAGTGATCCGATCGGTCTTCAGGTTCGAAACATTTTCTGCGCCGACAATGTCTTTCAGGTTTTGCAGTATCCGATCGTTCAACATGGTACGGTTTTTCCACTCAAAGAGAATCAGGTGTTGCTGTTTGTTGCCGGCAGGTGCACGGTCATCTGCGGGAAGGGGATATCCCAGTTGTTGGCGTTACAACACTCAACGCACCATTTGCCAAAAGCGCGTTCCAACCGCTTCCAGGCCCCAGCCTGCTCGCCCTTGAAGTCGGCCAGGACCACCAGGTCGAGCGATGAGGCTCCGGCCTGGAGAAAGTCCACCTGCAGATTGAGACAATCGTCACCGTAGCCGTTTTCGTCCAGTTTTTTCTGGAGAAAGGCCTTGAGAGTCTGCGGAACCGTGGTGGTGATCTCCGCCTGGAGATCGTAGGAGAGGCCAAAGGGGACCTTGATGCTGTAATTGCGGGAGAGGTTGGCTGGGGCCAGACCGAGAAAAGCAGGGGTCGGGTAGATCGTCCGGCGACCGCCGACTTCAACCAGTT
>CAITZN010000125.1 GCA_903896915.1 uncultured bacterium | reverse complement strand
TCAACAGGGGGTCCTGCCGGAATCGATCCTCCTGCTCACCTTTACCCGAAGAGCTGCTCAAGAAATGCTGCACCGGGCCGGGCAACTGACAGACCAATCCAGCCGTCGCGTCATGGGTGGTACCTTCCATGCCACCGCCAACATCTTACTCCGTCATTACGGTCACCACCTCGGCCTGGGGGCCAACTTTACCCTCATCGACCGGGGTGACGCCGAAGGCATCATCAATCTGATCAAATCCTCTCTCGGTATGGCCGGAGCAGGTAAACGGTTTCCCTCAAAACGGGTGATTATCAACCTCATTTCCGGGGCGATCAATAAAGCGACCACCATTAAGGATCTCGTCTACGAAAACCACGTCCATTTGTCAGAATTTATTAATGATTTTTATACAATTAAGGATCATTACAGCCAATTCAAGCGCGATCACGGCCTGATGGATTACGATGATCTGCTCGTCAACTGGAAACAGCTGCTTGAGCAGTCAGAACAAGCTCGGAGCGAACTGTCGAACCGTTTCCAATATATCCTGGTCGATGAGTACCAGGATACCAACCAATTGCAGGCTGAAATCGTCCGCCTGCTGGCCTACCATCATCACAACGTCATGGTGGTAGGCGATGACGCCCAGTCAATCTACAGTTTCCGAGGTGCTGATTTTCAAAACATCATGCGCTTTGCCGATCAATTCACCGGAACAAAAATTGTTAAACTGGAAGAAAATTACCGCTCCACCGCGCCTATTCTCCAACTGACGAACGCTGTCATCGCCAATGCTGAAAAGAAATTCACCAAAACCCTGTTTACCAGCGTAACCGGTGGCATCCGACCGCAACTGATTGTCACGCCCAACGAGGCGGCGGAAGCTCGGTTTATCGTCCAGCAAATTGGTAAACGCCAGCAGGAAGGTGTCGCCTTAAACGAAATGGCTGTTCTCTTTCGATCCGGCTATCATTCCTATAAACTGGAAATTGAACTGGCCAGCCATGCCATAGATTTTGACAAGCGCGGTGGCCTGAAGCTGACCGAATCGGCTCATATTAAAGATCTGCTTTCATTTTTCCGGGTGCTCATCAACCCCTGGGACCATCTCTCCTGGAACCGTATCTTGCTCCAGCTCGAAAAAGTCGGACCCAAAACCGTACAGAAAATCCTTCACTGCCTCAAGGAATCCGACACACCGTTGACGGCATTGGCTGCCTACCGCCCGGCTCCCGCCTGGAAGGCGCAGTACGACAAGCTCAACGAAACGCTGCTATGCCTCACTCAGGATGAGCTGTCACCGTCGGATCAATTTGACCTGGTCATGGAGTACTATGAACCGATTTTCGAAAAAATATATTACGATGATTACCCCAAACGGCGCAAAGAGTTGGACCAAATCAAAATCCTCATTGCCGGTTATGGCGACCTTCAATCCTTTGTTGACGACACGGCCCTGGATCCACCTGATGTTGGAACGCCGGGACGAGCTCAGACAGATGAAAATCGACTCATTCTCTCCACCATCCACTCGGCTAAAGGCCTTGAATGGGATACAGTTTTCGTTATTGGGCTTGCCGAAGGACGATTTCCGCACCAGAATGCCACACCCGGCGATCAATGGGAAGAAGAACGACGCCTGCTCTATGTTGCCGCCACCAGGGCCAAGCAACAGCTTTTCCTTACCTACCCGAAGGAGCTGATCACGCCGGAACGCCAGCATCTTCGGGCCTCGATGTCGCCTTTCTTGCGGGAGATCAGCCCTGGTCTGTACAATACCATTGATCAGGCAGGAGCCACCGCTGCCCCCTTTGCCAACCGATACATCCAGGAAATAGCAAGCGCCACGCCTGCCGCCAAGGTGGAATCGGCGCGTGTTGTCTATAGCGAAGGCATGCAGGTTGCCCATACCTTTTTTGGGATAGGCAGGATTACCAGCATTCCCGGCCCTCGCCGGGTTGAGATCCTTTTTGACCGGCATGGCAGCAAAATCCTTCATCTCGATTATGCCAAACTGGAGATTCTCGGGTGATCTATTTCGTCCTCAATAAAGCATCCCTCACTGTTGCTCCGCTTCCAATATGATATCCGGCATAGCCTCATGAATTACCAGGAAGCCGTGGCATACCTAGATAAGCTCCAGTTCTTCAAAATAAAACTCGGCCTTGAAACTACCGAAAGTTTGCTTGCTGAACTCGGCAGCCCTCAAGATCAGCTCAAAATCATTCATATCGCTGGAACAAACGGCAAAGGTTCGGTGGGCGCGAACCTCCTGGCCATCCTTTCGGCCGCAGGATATCGAACCGGATTTTATTCCTCGCCACACTTAAGTTCGGTACGTGAACGATTTAGAATTGGCGACGACTACATCCCCGAGACCAGCTTTGCCCAACTGATCACCAGGCTGCAAACTTTTCTCGCTGGCCGCCAAGTACCCACCTATTTTGAATTCACCACCATCCTCGCCCTGCTTTGGTTTCAGGAGGAAAAGACCGATGTGGTCATCCTTGAAACCGGCATGGGCGGCAGGCTCGACGCTACCAATGTGGTGACACCCCTGGTCTCGATTATTACCGACATCAGCCGCGACCATGAACAGCATCTGGGCACAATCCCTACTGAAATTGCCGGAGAAAAGGCAGGTATCATAAAACCCAAAGTTCCTGTGGTTTTTTCGGGCAGATCTGCCGAAGTTGTCTCCGTTATCAGGCAGCGCTGTCAGGAACAAAACAGTCCGCTCTACCTCCATGGCCACCATTTTTCAGGGCAGCGCAACAGTGACGGCACGCTTGATTACGACCCGATCAATGGATCTCCCCGCACCAATCTGCCGTTGATGCTAGCAGGTGCACATCAAGCAATCAACACCAGCCTGGCCTTGGCAGCACTCGAACTGCTTGAGAGCCAGTTTCCTATCTCCCCGCAAGCCATGGTGCAAGGCCTGCATCAGGTCAGCTGGCCAGGCCGGATGGAACTGCTCACCCTGGACGCTCATGGGAAAACAGTTAGCATTCTGTTAGACGGCGCTCATAATCAGGCGGGGGTGGAAGCCTTGCATCTTAACCTGACGCAAGGATATCCGCGCAGACGTCTCCTGCTCGTCTGGGGCAACATGCAAGACAAACAGATCCAACCCGCCATGCTGGAACTGATGGTCCTGGCTGCAGAAATCATTTTCACCCAGGCCGAATCGCTCCGCTCCGCCTCCCCAGCCGCTCTGTATGAACAATTGCCCGAACCTGCTCGAGCTAAAGCCCGCTGCGCTGACACCGTAGAACAGGCCCTGGAAGTGGCGATTGCCTCTGCCGCACCCGAAGACCTGATCTGTGTAGCCGGCTCCCTCTATCTTGTCGGCAAAATGCGGCAATTGTTACTGGGAGAGCTGGCATCATGAGTAACGAATATTTTTCCATCGACAGCATCGATGAAGCACTTATCCGGGTCGAACGCAGCAAGGCCAGAAAATTACGACAAAGCCGTTGGTGGCAACAGAAGACCTCCGCCGGCACCTGCTGGTATTGCGGGCTACAGGTAGGCTTCAAAAACCTTACCATGGATCATGTTATTCCTCTTTCCCGCGGCGGCCGCAGCACCAAGGACAACCTCGTCCCATGCTGCAAGGAATGCAATAACAAGAAAAAGTCTTCCCTGCCTGTGGAATGGGACGAATATATGGACGATCTTAACCAAAGATCGTAACAACCCCTCATTTTTTTGTCCCTGATAACTGCGGGACGATCGCCGACAACAGGAGACAGCACCGTGTCTTTTCTCGCATATTTCCGTCAGCACGGGACGTTGACCAAAATCTATTTTTGTACGGTCATCACTTTCTGTTCCCTCTATGCTGCCCAGCCGATCCAGCCGGTTTTCCAGCATGAGTTTGCCCTGACATCTCTCCAAGCCATTCTTTTCACCACTCTGATGATGCTGCCGCTCGGCTTCGCACCAATGTTCTACGGAGTACTACTGGAAAGGCTCTCGGCCCGACTGATCGTACGGACGGCCATTCTTCTGCTCGGAGTGCTGGAATTAGCGTTCAGCATCACCAACAATTACCTACTGCTACTGGTCATTCGCGGCCTGCAGGGCATGGCCATCCCGGCCATCCTTACCTCGCTGGTCAGCTACATCTCCTTCACCGCGCCACGAGAGGATGTCCAAGCCTCTATTGCCCGCTATATCGCCGCCACTATCCTCGGTGGCTTTCTCGGCAGATTTCTCTCCGGTTTGTTTACCGATCTCTTCGGTTGGCGATTCTTCTTTGTTGTACTCGGGGTGCTGCTGATCTGGGGTTTTTTTCTGCTGCGCAATCTGGAAAAGGATGCCAACCTGGAGTACACCCGACCCAAGATGGGTGAGGTGGTAGAACTGGTACGGCAACCACAGTTTTTTTGGCTCTACCTCACTATCTTCTCCGTATTCTTCGTTTTTGCAGGGCT
>CAITZN010000124.1 GCA_903896915.1 uncultured bacterium | reverse complement strand
TTATCCATGAAAACCTCAGGTAGAAAGCTGGCGGCCTGTGAGGGGATGCAAGCGATTGCCATCAAGACCCATTCACAGAGAGGTTGCTGCCATATTGGCAGCATTAACAGCTAGCCCCCTGGACACTGAGAGATTCCAGCCTGCGAACGGACCCTTGCAAGAGCTCGCCCAGTGAAACCGCGACTTCATCGGCACATTGATGGGCTTCAGCAGAGAGTTGCGCCACGCCAGAGGCGGCGTCGCTGACATTATTAATCTTGGAAAAGACCTGCTGGGTAGTATCGGTCGTCTGACGGGTCAGATCGACAATGGTCTCGGTCAGATTTTTCTGCCTTTCAACAGCAGCACCGATAATGGTCGTGACCCGGTTCAACTGTTCCGTTCCTTGATCGATGGTGTCAAAGCAGTTGATATAGGTTTGGCAGATGGCATTGATCGCCTCGATTTTGGCGAGGATTTCTTGCGATGCACCTGCGGTATCGTGAGAAAGTTTTTTCACCTCATCGGCCACCACGGCAAAACCTCTGCCCGCTTCACCTGCTCTTGCAGCCTCAATAGTCGCATTGATGGCCAGGAGATTGGTCTGGTCGGAGATAGCATTGACGGTGCCGATGATGGTGTTAATTCCGGTCACCGAGTGTTTCAGCTGTTCTAATTGCTGTCTGGCATGGCTGATCTCGCTGACAATATGGACAACCACATCGGATTGCGCCCCCAACTGCTGATGAATATCACCGACAACCTCACTCAATTGTACGGACGAAGCCGCGACCTCGTCAGTATGCGCAGCGGTATCCTTGGCGAGACCAACCACACTTCTGGATTCCCCTTCGGTTATACCTGCAAAATCCTGGAGCGAGAGCGACATGCCGGTAAGCTGCCTGGCCCGATCATCCAGCTGATGAATGGAAGTCGTCATGGTGCCCACCAATTCCACTATCACCTCCTGCTCCTTGGCCTTGCGGCCCTCCTCCTGTTTTAGGGTAACAAGCGCCTCTCTGAACCGCCTGATCGCAGAACTCAGCACCCCGATTTGATCACGGCGGTTCTGCCAGGGGATATCGGGATATTTGCCCTCACCGATCTCATCGATAATAGTGGTCAGCCGGTGCAACGGTTTTTCTATAATGATGCGGGTTAAGAAGAAGAGGACCAGGACATTGCCGATAATAGTCGCCAGGCCGACATACAGGCTGAACCGCCGCTGCTGTTTATTGGTGGCGGTCATGTGGTGCTCCATGCCGTTAATCTCATCGACATAACTTAAGATCTCTGTCCGAGTCAGCTCGGCTTCGATGCTCTTGTCGGCGACAATACTTTTAAGGGCGCCGACTTTCTGATCTAGGTTAGCCCCACTGCTCTGCTCGGCATAAGCGGCAGCTATTATTTTTTGCAATTGCATCAGGTCTTCCTCGGGATGCGCGCTGACAAGACGGAGCTGTTCAACCACGGCGGTGAAGGCTCCCTGCTCATCGACAAGACCATGGGAGAGGAAGAGTTTGTCTTGATCGATAGTGGCGACTACCCGTCCATTGGCAAGATCCCTTTTTTCGGTCCGGGAGAAAAGGGAGGCATAGGCCTCTCGCCCTGCCAGCTGGTGCGTGCCTTCAATTTGATAATCGCGTTGCACCTGATCCAGAACCCCTTTCTTGGGATCGGTGATAAACAGATGGGGCAACGCGGAGAATTCCTTCTGCAACTTAACGATTGTTTCCCGGAGGTTGACATCAACCCTTTCTCTGATGGCCAGCACCTTGCCAATCATCTCCTCAATATTCAGGGTTGACTGAAAATTGATGTAGAGCAGCGCCCCGATAAAACAATTGGAGGCCAGAGCGACTCCGGTCAAGAGTTTGGCCCCAACCGTTATCCAGCTCTTGCCTGACTTTTGTTGTTTGTTGTTCTTTCTCATTGAGTTCTTTAGTACCGATTCCTAGCAAAAAACTGTTTATATGGGTTGGCTTCGCTGCAAAAAATGACGAGGTCTGCGTTAGACAAAAGCGGTTTCATGGGTATCCTCGAGCTCATAGATATAGAGAGAGCTGCCCTTGATATCTTTAGCGTGATGTTTGGCAATTGCCGCTGCTTCCGAGAGATCGATGTGGCATTGCGACTCGGAAAGATTGGCCACTACCGCCCCGACCGACAAAGTCATCTTGCCATATTGCCGTTCCTTGCCCTCACGGTCTCTCGCGGTGATAATACTGCCGATGTGACCGTTGTAGAGCCCGCCGACGCTCTCGTCGAACTGTTCGAGGATACGCTGCACAATGGAGCGCCAGCCCGTGCTCCGGAAAATGGCCACAAAATCATCCCCACCGATGTGACCGATAAAATCATCCGGGTCTTCGACGTTGGCGACCAGTAATTCGGAGACAAAACGCAGGACCTTGTCACCACGGCCAAAGCCAAAGAAATCGTTAAAGGGCTTAAAATGGTCGATATCGAAATAACAGACCACAAAAGGCACCGACTGCCGGATGAGCTGCTGCAGCTTTCGTTGAATGGGGACATTGCCGGGCAGCATAGTCAGTGGATTGGCATGGCGGGCCCGGTTGACCTGCAGTTTGGTGATTTCATGCAACAGATCGATGAGCAGGCCCCTCCCGGCAAGGCAACAATTATCAAGAATAATGAATTCCTCGGTGTAGATGTCGAGGGAGGTGGTCATGCGGTAACTGGCCTCTTCCAGGGACAGCTTCTTTTCCATCCGCATAATGTTACGATTTATGAAACGGAGGATAGGGAGCTTGCCATACAGTTCCTTGCCATAGAGGCTGGCATAAATATTCATGAAATCCTTTCTCAGGATCAGCCCCAGGACCTCACTATCGTGTTCGACGACAATTGATTCCAAATCGGGCATCGAGGTAAAGAGATCACCAACCTGCAAAACCTTGGTATTGGCTTGGACCGAGACCGCTGGTTTGAGCAGGATCTCTACAGTCTGGAATTCAACCTCTTCAACGTTCCGATCTTCTTTTCTGAACAGCTGGGAGGGAATGGTCAATGGAGGCACTTCCACCGGGCGGCAGAAGTAGTACCCCTGCACCATTTCCACGCCTATTTTACGTAAGGTCGCATACTCCTGGACGGTTTCCACACCTTCGGTAATCACCCTGCACCCCAGGGCGGTGGCGGTCTTGAGAATGGAGCTGACAAATTGTTGCTTGGTGCGATCCTGATCTACCCCTTGAATAAAGTGGCGGTCGATTTTGACGATATCCGGGCGGATTTCCGACCACAGCTTGAGTCCTGCATAACCGGCGCCCAGGTCATCCAGGGCAACCCGGAATCCCATCTGCCGGTAATGCTTCATGGCCTGCTGCATCAGGTGCATATCCTCAACCGGATGGGTTTCCGTCAGTTCAATGATCACCTGGCTCGGATTAAGGCCGGCCTGTTTGATAAA
The DNA here is from genome assembly GCA_903896915.1 of uncultured bacterium. Taxonomy (GTDB): domain Bacteria; phylum Desulfobacterota; class Desulfobulbia; order Desulfobulbales; family Desulfobulbaceae; genus Desulfobulbus. Next base: position 1,134 of record CAITZN010000124.1, on the reverse strand, counting down.
TTCCAGGGTTTGCCCTTCGCGGAAGTGCTCGTGGATCAAGCTGTACGGATCGACATTGATGAACAGTCGCCCGGGTAATCCCACTTGGGCAAAGCGCTTGATCACCGTCTCGCGACAGAGGAGATCGAGTTCTGCCAAGCGACCGGCCCGAGTAGCAACTTCAAAGAGTTGGGTCGGAGAATGGAGCACCGTGTTCACCGGACCCCGGGTCAACCCCTCATAGCCATAAATCTGCCGGGTCTGGAGGTGCACGATCGGCTGGAAGTGCGCTTTGACATCCTTTTGCCGAAGTATTGTATCCAGCAGCTTTTCTAGTATTTCGTCCATATCACTGACCTTCGATTTCTCCCATCATCTTCAAATTGATAAAATCGTCTCTGTAAGCTCTCGACTCAGCTTGCGTACCACAGAGTTTTTTATACAACCTGCTTGTTACGATTGGGTCAGGGTTCCGTTTCGGTTTGTCTCAATCTTCGACTCGTAAAACTAGACTAGAATGGGGAGCAAGAGCGGAATGCGGGGGGTACAGCATGATGGCCAGCAGGTGCAGGGATTTGGATGCCCGAGAGGATGGCGGAGGGGGGCCTGAAGTCAGGTCGTAGGAAAGAAGGTGTGGATCACCCTTACGGGGGCGAAAGGTTGGAGGAGCCGATAATCAGCCGAACCGGCCAGTGATATACTCTTCGGTCAACTGGTGGCGGGGATTGGTAAAGATCCGGTCTGTTGGCCCGACCTCAACCAGATCGCCCAGATGAAAATAGGCGGTCCGCTGGGAGACCCGTGCGGCCTGCTGCATGTTGTGGGTGACGATGACGATGGTGTATTGTTCTTTCAACTCGGAGATCAGATCCTCAATCGTAGCCGTGGCAATGGGATCCAGGGCGGAACAGGGTTCGTCCATGAGGATTACCTCCGGTCGTACGGCGATGGCCCTGGCAATACAGAGGCGCTGCTGCTGGCCACCGGAAAGCCCGGTCCCCGGCTGATCAAGGCGGTCACTCACCTCGTTCCACAGACCGGCTTTCTTGATCGAATCTTCGACAATGTCGTAGAGTTCCGACTTGCTGCTCACCAGGCCATGAATCTTCGGTCCGTAGGCAACATTGTCGAAGATGGATTTGGGGAAAGGATTGG
>CAITZN010000123.1 GCA_903896915.1 uncultured bacterium | reverse complement strand
TGATCGTGAAGCTGGATCTTCAACCCAAATAGTCGGTTATGCCTATAGCACAGACCTTGAACGAGGTCTTGAGCGTTCCATGGCGAAAGAAAATTTAATAAAAAAATGCATGTATTCGAAAGGTTATGCGCTTGAAAATAAATAGGGTGCGTATTGCTCTGGCTTGTTGTTTTTCTAGCCATTGGCAGTGCATGTAAATACACATAGGGGATGTGTGCACTCAACTCGTTACTCGTTTCGAGGTTCAACTATATGTCAAAACTCTTTCTCTCTCATCGAAAACGGAAGTTTTAATAATTTCCAAGAACAAGGTCGTCTTATTCTGAAAGGGAGTGAGTAAAAACTATCCAAAACGATGTGCAGCGGGCTAGATATTGTTCAATAAATTGGACCTGCTGTTAACGTGTTGATTCTTAATTGTATTCATGACGATATCTTGCGTTGTTTAACCATGTGCGCTTGCGAATATACAGCGATGCGTTGAAAGGTATCAGGTGGACAAGGAGGCGGTATTTTGGGTAATTGTCTGACAATGCGATGTTAATCAGTCAGGCTTGATGAGTTTTTGCAGTTGGCATACTAAATGCTAATTAATACATCGTGTCTGACAGGATCAGGCTGGGCCAAACTGGCACTTTGCAAATTCCACTATCGTAAAGGAGAATCGTCTTGAAGGAAATTATCACAAAGATTGTCACTGGAAGTGTCGCTTGTCTGTTTGTTGTCGCAACTGCTTTCGCTGCGGATAACGATCCTGGCATCCAGCAGAGGGAGATCAATCAACAGAATAGGATCAACCAAGGCATCCAGAGTGGCCAGTTGACACCGAGAGAGGCTGGGAAGCTTGAAGCTCAGCAGGCCCGGATCAAGCAGAGGGAAGAGCGGATGACGGCCAGGGATGGCGGCCAACTCACCGCGCAGGACAAAGCAAAATTAACCAGACAGCAGAACCAGGCCAGCAGAAATATTTACAGAAAGAAACACAACGCCAGGACGGCAAACGTCGGTAATTAATCCAGCAAAAATGTCGTAGGCTATTTATTGCCCAGCTATGCTCGAGCACGTCACAACGATAAAAATTTGTTGTGGCGTATTTTTTTGCGTCCAGACCTTGCCTGATTATCTGAAGCCAGGAATTCTTTAATCTCTCGGGCTCGGTTTCATGCCGCTGTCACCGTCCGTGGCGGTGTTTGTGTGCCGACGTGTGCAGGGTTTTCCGTCAGGAAAAATCAGGTCAATATAGTGTTTGACGGGACAATCAAGGACTGGCATAATTCAATAGTTTCAATCGAACAGGGCAAGGGAAAAAGGCTGATTTTTTAGGTGTATTTACATCTGGCTAGTATTCAAAATGCGGGCTGGAACAAGATCCTCAACCCGTGGTTTGTTTATTCTGCAGTACTGAGAAATTAAAAATTAACTGAAGGATCCATGAAGAATTTTTTCAAACAATTTTTCCTTATCGATGACACTCCGCATAATATTGCAGCCGGTGCTGCTCTAGGGGTTTTCTTGGGCATTGCCCCTGGTGCTGGAGTCGCAGCTTCAGTGGTGTTGGCATCGTTTTTCAGGATCAATCGTTTGGCCGCAATTGCTGGTGCTATAGCAACGAATACATGGACGCTTATTTTTGCGCTTCCACTTGCAGCTGCCGTGGGAGGTTTTATGGTTGGTGGCGATAAGACGAGTCTTATTGCACAATTCGACCAGATTCAGAATTGTGGATTAAAGTTTTTATGCACCAAAGAGATTTTGTATAATATTGTTTTGCCGTTGACTCTCGGGTTTGTTGTCGTGTCTGGAGCAATAGCTTTGTTTTGTTATATACTCACTTTTTCTCTAATCAAAATGCACAGAAAAACGGTTGTTGCTTAGGTATTCTGTTTTCTATTGCGCCTTCCGTTTTCCCCGTTCTATCGAGTCAATCAGCATTCAGCTAACTCAACACCCCTTCTGATTACCAATGGTCGCGTTGTCATAAACTCGCCGACGGCCAGTTGGATGAGCTTCTCCATTTTTACCCGTGTTGCCTCGACCTGGGGCTAGGGTAGAATATTGGGCACAGTGCTCTTTCCTCCCTGTTTCTGCTCGAAATTTTGATGTATGATCAAGGTGAATTCAATATCGGATCAATCGGAAAATGTGATTTGGAGGCAAGGCACATCGTGGAACTAATGAATTGGCACGAATCTTTTAGCGTTGGCGTCCAAATTATTGATGATCAGCACCAGCATTTATTGATCCTGATCAACGAACTGATCAGGGCCGTCAACACGCACCAGGAAGACGAGGTGCTTGATAAAATTTTGCATGCAGCGCTCGCCTACACGGAAGAGCATTTCAAGACGGAAGAGGAATTGCTTAAAATCCATCCTCAATTTATGGCGCACTGTGCATCTCATCGCCGATTCACTAATAATATAAGCAGATTAGTTGTTGATTTTACAAATAATAAAGCTGATGTCGCCGTTAAGCTTGTCAACGAGCTGACCAACTGGCTGTACAACCATATCCTCAAAAGTGATATCGACTATTTCGGCGAACTCGGATACCGCCCTCGGGATACGAAGGATGATTTTGAGGCACGACTTCACCTCGTCACCCAAAAAGTGAAGGTGTTGATTGTCGAGGATTCCCCTAGTCAACGACTCTTGTTGAAGAGAAATCTTGAAACGGCAGGCTTTGAGGTCCTGGAAGCCTGTGACGGTGCGGAGGCCTTGAGCATTTTGGAGGCCAACTTTGATCTGCACCTGGTGATCACTGATATTTCTATGCCGATCATGGATGGTTACGGCCTCGTCGGGGCTATTCGCGATAAACATATTCCCTCTGTCTATATCATTGTTGTAACGGACTCGTCAGACCGAGAGTCAGTGATAAAATCATTTCAACTTGGCGCTAATGATTTTATTACCAAGCCTATTTTCCCGCCGGAGATGCATTTGCGGCTGCGCAACGGCATGAACTTGCTCAGGTTGGAAAGCCAGGATGAGCTTATTTTTGCTATGGCGAAACTGGCTGATTGCCGGAGCCCTGAGACTGGCAAGCATCTTGATCGAGTCCAGAGTTTTTCCCGTTTATTAGGTCGACAACTGATACTAAGTTGCCCTGAGCTGGGAATGACGGAAAGTATTGCAGCTGACATTGCCAGATTCAGCCCGCTGCATGATATCGGTAAAGTCGCCATCCCCGATAACATTCTCAATAAGCCAGGTAAGCTTACCCAAGAAGAATTTGAACTGATGAAAGACCACGCCAAGATTGGCGGCGATCTGATCAGCAGTATCCTGCGCAAAACCCCTTCCAGGAGTCTGCGTTTTGCCTTTGAACTCACCATGTACCACCACGAAAAATGGGATGGATCCGGCTACCCCCTCGGCCTATCCGGTAAAGATATCCCGATCGCGGCGCGTATCATGGCCGTTGCAGATGTTTACGACGCTTTGACCAGTGAACGGGTTTATAAAAAAGCGTTTTCGCGCGAGGAGGCCAGAGCAATTATTGTCAAAGCTTCGGGAAGCCATTTGGATCCGCTTTTGGTTGACGCCTTTGAAATTTTGGAGGAAAAATTTCATCAATTGCGGGAAGAACTGCAGGATTGATTTGTGGTAATCTTGGGAGTCTACACCTCAATTGCCGAAGGAGGTTGTGCGCCTTTAGAAGAATAAGGGGCAGGGCTGGTCTTTATGGATACGGCCAGGTGCCTCCTGGTTTTGTTAGCGCGTGAGTGAAGAAGGGAATCGAATATGGTTGGAAACCGGGGACGGAGCCCGGTTTTCATCACCTTCTTTTGTCATGAACTTCATTATGCAGTGAAAATTATAAATGTTTTAAATTACATCATTTCCCCCAACCACTCGGCAACCGCGAGTCCTGACCCTGCAATCCTCCCCTCCTTTTACGATTCGCATCCTGGCTGTTTGTTGAAACCAAAAATAATTCACCAGCCCATCCACCAGTTTTCCAGGCAGCAAATAAAAAAAAGGGGCTTACGCGATTGATAGTGTGAGCCCTTTTTTGTTTGCATGTGCTCGTCAGATACCGGTCTGATGATTGGTGAAAAACTACCGCCACCATTCATCAGCTTGTCTGCACCTTGACGTAGGCACCTGTTTGTCAGATTCAAATCACACGGAAGGCTTTTTCTGATTCAGCATTTTTGTGAGGAGAGTGGCCATCCCTGATATCTTTATCGGCTTCATGACAAATTCTTGAATCCCATAGCTCCTGGCTTCTTTTTCGTTGATGAGAGAACTGTAACCCGTGCAGAGAATAATAGGTATGTCAGCGCGGATCCGCAGTATCTCCCGAGCCAGATCAATCCCGGTCATTTCCGGCATGGTTTGGTCGGTGATTACCACGTCAAACAGGTCAGGGTGATTTTGAAAGGTAACCAAAGCTTCCCGGCTGCTTTTACGAACCGTCGCTTCATACCCCAGGCTTTCAAGTATTTCTTTGCCCAGTTCAAGCAACATGTCCTCATCGTCAACTAGAAGTATGTGTGCGTGTGTGTTGCCGATCGGAACCGTCTGCAGGGTTTCAATTCCTGGAGGTGCCTCATGCTCGACAGCAGGGAAAAAGACATGGAAGGTCGACCCATTGCCAGGTTCGCTCTCGACCTTAAGGAACCCGCCATAACGGGTAATTATTCCATGGGTGATAGCTAGCCCCATGCCAGAGCCTTTGCCAACTCCCTTCGTGGAAAAATAGGGATCGAAAATCTTGTCTCGGATTGCTTGCGGGATGCCTGTCCCCGTGTCGCCGACGGAAAGCACAACGAAATTTCCGGGTTGCGCTCCTGTGAGCGGCGGGAGGTCGGCCAGCGAGAGTTCGCTGTTTTTAAGGGTGATTGCAAGCGTGCCACCGGTCTGCTCCATGGCATGAAAGGCATTGGTGCATAGGTTCATCAGAATTTGATGGACTTGGGTCGGGTCGGCGAGGATCGATTTGGTGGCAGAATCGAGCTGTTGTTTGATCGAAATAGTTGAGGGGAGAATCGGCCGGAGCAGTTTGACCGCCTCTTTGATCAGGCTATCAAGGTGTAGGGGAATGCGTTCGTGCTTCTCTTGCCGACTGAAGGCCAGAATCTGTTTGACGAGCAGGGTCGCTCTCTGGATCGCATCCAGTTCCCTGTCGAGAAACTTGATGGCTCTTGATCCTGGAGGGCAGGCATTGCGGGCAAGTTCAGCATATCCAAGAATCGCTCCGAGTATATTGTTGAAATCATGGGCAATGCCACCTGCCAGGGTGCCAATGGCTTCCATCTTTTGCGCATGAATGAGTTGGGTCTGCAGATGTTCTCTTTCTTCTTCGACCCGCTTGCGCTCGG
>CAITZN010000122.1 GCA_903896915.1 uncultured bacterium | reverse complement strand
GTTGGTGGCAAGGTTCATGACCACCTGATGGATCTGGGTTGGGTCGCCGAGGATCCGGTCGCTAGCCACATCCATCCGTTGCTTGATTGCAATGGTGGTCGGCAGGGTCGCGCGCAGCAGATTGATGGATTCTTTGATCACCGGTGCCAGATTGATGGGGGCCATGACTGTGTTGCTGTTTTTGCTGAAGCGCAGGATCTGCTGTACCAGGTCTTTGGCTCGATTGCCGCCTTCCAGGACTCGTTCGAGATACTCGCGGATTTTAGGGTCCACGGACTCTGGATTCCGGTAGAGCGACAGTTCGGTGTAACCGATGATGCCGCCGAGGATATTGTTGAAATCATGGGCAATGCCCCCGGCCAGGGTGCCGATTGCCTCATTTTTCTGCGCCTGAAAAACCTGCCTTTCCAGTGCGGTTTTTTCTTTCGCCAAGGCCAGTTCATTGGTCAGGTTACGGATAAAAACTCCCATGTAGAGGGGGGTGCTGTTTTCATCAACAACCAACCAGCCTTTGGCGGCTACTGGGACGCTGGAGCCATCCTTGGCAATATAGGAGAAATGAAGGGGGGCATGTTGCGAAAGACCGGATTTGATAGCGAGGATGGCCTCTACGATCCTGGTCTGATCCTCTGGGGGGATGAATTCCTTGAAATGTTTATGGATACATTCACTGAGGCTATAACCACTTTCCTGGAGAAATGCTTTGTTGAGATCGAGGAGCATCCCTTGGAAATCGATCAGCAGGATTCCCTCGGGATTGGTGTTGAAGAAGGAGCGAAAACGGAACTCGCTTTCCCGTAGTGCTGTCTCTATGTTTTTCCGTTTGCTGACATCACGGATGATAGCCTGTATACACTGCTCTCCTGAGAGTACAATGGCGCTCAGGCTGACATCGGCATGGAATGGGGTCCCGTCGAAACGGCAATGCTGCCATTCGAAATGTTGCGGTACTCCTTTGAGAGCTTCAGCAACATAAACGGCTCCTCTACCCAGATAGGTTCGGTCGTCCGTCTGGGGCACCGGGGAAAAATCACGGGGTGATCGGTCGAGCATTTCTTGCCGTGTACACCCAAACATCTCCAGGGCTTTCATGTTGCAGTCGACGATCGTCCTACCGTTAATGCCGTTATCCTTGGTGATCAGGATAGCGTCGCTTGCCGACTCAAACAGGGTTCGGAAGCGCTCCTCGTTGTCCCTCAGTTCCTGGAATATTTTTTTCTGGTCGGTAATATCCTGAATGGCCACGGCTGCTCCGGCTCGAGGGTCGATGGGATCGATGGGTGAAGCGAACAGGGAGACAGAACGCAGTGAACCGTTCCGATGACGGAATATAGTCTCTACATAACCGGTTTCCTGCGCTTGCAGCCGGCTATACAGAACTGTTCCTACTCGGTTGTATTCTTCATCGTTTTCGTAGAGGTGGCGGGAAGAATGGTCCAGCAGGTCCGCGGCAATGTGACCGGTTATCTCGCAGAGGCGTTCATTGACTGTTTGAAAGACTCGATCCTTAAGAATCGCCAGTCCGACCGGAACAGCCCGAAAAAGACTTTGCAGTTTAGCCTCGCTTTGCTGAAGTTTCCCCTCCATATTTTTTCGTTCCGTAATATCGACGAACATGCTGACCGCACAGAGTTCCCCGCCAGATTGAAAGGTGGAGGATGAGTAGAGAATGTGCGATTGAGTGCCGTCCATGTTAGGGACTACAGTTTCCTGGTTTTCAATCCATCCAGACTGCAATAAGGTTTCCGTCACCTTCCGGCTTGCTGCGAGCTCGGATGGGGGCAGGAAATCGTACGGTGTTTTGCCGATGAATTCGGCTGCTTGTCTCCCGTTAATTTTTTCAACGGCAGGGTTAACGTCTAGATACACCCCATCGCGCATCCTATTAACAGCAATGCCGAACGGCGCGCGCAAGAAGATGGCATGCCACGCCGACTCGCGCTCCCTCAGTCGCTCCTCCGCTTGTCTGCGAAGAGTGTTGTCGATTATGACGCCTCGCACCCCTTGCACTTTCCCGTCGGCATATATTGGCCGGGAGAAAACAATCCCCGGGAAAGTGCTGCGGTCTTTGCGTAGGAACCAATATTCCTCTGGCTCCAAAATCTGACCGGACAGTACGGACTTGAAACGGGCAGTTATTTTTTTATGATCGGGCGTGGCGATAAAATGCGTCAGCCCGTGTCCTTTCTCGAGTTCCTGCGGACTGTAACCAAATATTTCATGCGCTGATTGGTTGGCAAAAGTGATGGCCCCCTGCAGATCGGTTTCATAAATGATCTGGGGCAGGGAATTGACCAGGTTTCGATAGCGTTCCTCGCTCTTGCGGATTTGCCGGTTGGTGTTTCGTTCCAGCAGGACATTGCGCCCAAATTCCTCCAGCAATTCGATGGTAAGTTCCAACTGGGCGATTATTTGTTGCACCCTTTTTTGGGAAAAGACCGGAAGGCCTCCTGCTGCCTCAAGCAAGGCCGTCTGCTCGAAACCTTTTGCAACAGCTGTCTTCTGCAGGAGTTCTTGTGCAGGCGGAGCGAGAAGAAACAGGCCGACAAAGATGCTGGCGACGAGTTGCCCGTCGATGAGAATCGGGGCACCGGCGCTACTGAAGCCGTTATCACAGGTGAAAACGAGTGTTTTTTTATCGGCGGCCAGCTTGCCGGTGAAGAAATCCTTGGTCTCTAGACAGCTTTTAAAAGCGGTGTGTCGTCGGGTTGAGGAATTTTGTTTGCAGAAGCAGTGCCAATCCTCCTCGATTATGACCTCGCCCTTAGGATCAACGATGAGACAGCCTAACTCGACGGAGGCGCAGAAGCGTTGCAGCGCCGATTGCAGTTTCTCGAAAGGTATCAGCTGGTCGATTGGTTGGGTGCTGTCTGCCATGGTGTCACTATCCATTGATGATTGAAATGATGAGAGGTGACTTTAAAGGGATTGCCCACAGGGAGAATAAGAGGCCAGCTATGATAATGCAAGACCCTGCACGCCGACTCTGGGAACAGCGTGGCGTGCAGGGCGAAAGGCTTTGCATCAATGGACCGGCTAGTTATTCGGTCTTGAATTGCCCCACCATCTGATTGAGTTGTTCCGCCAGGGCCGAGAGTTCATGGGAACTGACACTGACCTGCGAACTGCTGGCGGACATCTCGCCGGCGATGGTGCTGACGTCGGTGATTTCCTTGGCTATCTCGGCCGCGACCACTGAACTCTGATTGACGTTTTCGTTGACTTCGCTGATGCCTTGCGCCATCTGGTTGACGTTGCTGGCTATTTCAGCGGTAGCCGCACTTTGTTCCTCCACCGCCGTGGCAATGCTGCCCACGACCTCGTGGACATCTTTGATAACCGTGTTGATTTCGGAAATCTGCTGCACTGTCTTGGTGGTGGTGTCCTGAATGTTGCCGACCTTATCCTTGATATCGTAGGTAGCGGCTGCGGTCTGTTTGGCCAGTTCCTTGATTTCGTTGGCCACCACCGCAAACCCCTTGCCCGCATCGCCTGCTCGCGCCGCTTCGATGGTCGCGTTCAGGGCCAGCAGATTGACCTGTTCCGAGATTTCAGTAATGGTTTCGATGACCTTGCCGATGGATTTTGCCGAGTCGCCCAACTCGTTGATGTTTTGCGAGGCCTCATAGGCTTTTTTTGCGGCGTTTTCGGAGATGGAACGAGCTTTCTCAGCATGCTGGGCAATTTCGCCAATGGTGGATGACATCTCCTCTGAAGCGGTGGCCACGATGTTGGTATT
>CAITZN010000121.1 GCA_903896915.1 uncultured bacterium | reverse complement strand
CATGGGAATGCCAGCCTTTCTGAGCGTGGTCAGCATGACTGGCCACAGTTCGGTCTCAAGGCAGATGTACACATCGGGACGCCATACCAACAGGGCGCGTCGTACCGCCTGCGGAACATCAAGCGGCGCCATCAGGCACCTTACAGCCTCGGGCAAACGGCTCCGAGCCATCCTGTTGCCTTGTTCGGTGGTGGAGGTCAGGACAACCTGTAAATTCTCGCAGGTCCTCAATAATTCGACGATAAGAATGATCGCCGCTTGCGCTTCGCCCACCGATGACGCATGAATCCAGACGGTCCTGCAACCGGGTGTAGTCATGACGAAGCTCTCGGCATATCGGCCCAGACGTTGCTCCAGACCATACCAGTACCTGCCACCCAAAAAACGCAAGAATGGGAAAAGAAGCAGCAGGGTCAGATACAAGCCGGTTCCCAGGGCACTATAGAGCAGGTACAACAATCTTTCCAAGAGCCTCCCGACATATTGAACCGAACAGAACAAAAAGCTGTTTATTTAACCAGAATCGCGGCTATCCGTCAACCGTGATCGGCCAGGGTTCCATAAAAAACAACTGCTGACCAACCCGTATCTCTGGGCTTCGATATTGGCATAGCAATACAAAATATATTCTGGCATTACACAAAACCCTTAAACACCCATCCGGTCGTTTTCCCTTGTTGGCAAATTAGTAAAGGTGGCGAAGATAGCTTCGCTTCAAGCGATATTTGCCAACAGCGCAGCATTGTCGCCTAACATGCTGAATTCATGTAACAATGAAGAGATTTCAACCTCTACCATGGCACATCATTTTTATTGACAAGCAGGCCGCAGGCTTGTAAGCAACCTGATCTATATTCCACCCTCCCATACCGGTTGCAAGCGGGGAGAATAACCGACATCGAAGAACAAAACGTATCGCCGGAGGCCTGAATGAACAGACTGATCTCGCTGCTGCTTCTGTCAGCGCTCGTTTTTTGTTCCGGACAACCTGCATCATCTGCCGAGGAAAAAAAAATGAAAGACGGACTCTACGCAAAAATAACCACCCCTAAAGGAGATATCCTCCTCAAGCTCTTTTACAACAAGACACCGTTAACGGTGATCAATTTCGTGAGCCTTGCGGAAGGAACCCTGCATCTAGGGGGCGGCACAAAACCGACAGGAACCCCGTTTTACGACGGATTAACCTTCCACCGGGTTATTGCCGATTTCATGATTCAAGGCGGCTGCCCCTTAGGAACCGGCACCGGCGGTCCCGGCTATACTTTTCCTGACGAATTCGACAAGACGCTGCGCCATGACAGCCCCGGCATCTTCTCCATGGCAAACTCAGGCCCTGGAACCAATGGCAGCCAATTTTTCATCACCCATACCCCGACCCCACACCTTGACGACAAGCACACGGTGTTTGGCCGCGTCGTGGAGGGGCAGTCGGTAGTGAATGCGATCGCCAAGGGCGACACCATCAAGACTGTTACCATTATCCGGGTCGGAAAAGAGGCGGAACAATTCAAAACCGGTCAGGCCGCGTTTGACGCTGCCCTGGCAGCCATCAAGGGCGAAGCCTCCAAGGGCATGAAGGAACAGCAGGAAAAAATCAAAAAAACGATCAAGGAACGCTGGCCCAAGGCCGTACGGACAGCGTCTGGTCTGCATTACGTTATTGAGCAAAAAGGCGAGGGCGAGGTGCCCGCAAAGGGGACCACCATCAAGGTCCATTACAACGGAACCCTCCTTCTGGGAGGCCGCAAGTTTGACAGTTCCTATGACCGGGGCGAACCCATCGCCTTTCCGGTAGGCACCGGACGGGTCATCCCAGGTTGGGACGAAGCCTTGAGCCTGATGACCAAAGGCGAGAAACGGACCCTGATCATCCCGCCTGAACTTGCTTATGGCGAGCGCGGCGCCGGCGGAGTCATCCCTCCTAACGCCTGGCTGGTTTTTGATGTCGAACTGGTGAGCTTCTGAGTTTGCCCCGACCGAGTCAATAAACAAAAAAGGCGGGGAGTGCATCCCCGCCTTTTTTGTTTTCCCGCATTACCTAAAAGCCTCAGCACACAAACCAACCCCCCTCAATACTTCAATCCCATCCGGTCACGGGCGAGTTCCAAGGTCACCATTGCTTTAGCGCGGGCCTTTTCCCCACCCTTAACCAGGACCTGGCGCAAATAATCAGGATTATCAAGCAGCTCCTTCTTTCTCGTTCTAGCTCCGGAAAAATAAGCATTGATCAGTTCGAACAGATCCTGTTTGAGATAGCCGTAGGCCGCCCCCCCGTTGACATAGAGATCATGAACCTCCCGCATTTTTTCAGGCGAGGCGAAAAGCTTGAGCAGTGCGTAAAGATTGCATCTCGCCGGATCTTTGGGGTCGTCAACCGGAGTGGCATCGGTCTGGATGGACATTACCCGTTTGCGCAAGGCTTTCTCATCCAAAAAGATGGGAATGGTATTGTCATAAGACTTGGACATTTTCTGGCCGTCAAGTCCGGGCACTATCGCTGTGGTTTCGTTGATTTCCGGCTCCGGGACGACAAAGGTATCACCGTAGGTATGGTTGAACCGGATGGCTATATCCCGGGCCACCTCCACATGCTGTTTCTGGTCCTTGCCAACCGGTACCACCTGCGCTTGATAGAGAAGGATATCTGCGGCCATCAACACCGGATAGGAAAAGAGGCCGTGACTGGCGGGAATATTTTTGGCCACCTTGTCTTTATAAGCGTGGCATCGTTCCAGGAGCCCCATGGGCGTCAGGATCGACAGCATCCATGTCAGTTCGCAGACCTCCGGAACATCGGACTGGACCCAGAAAGTGCAGCGGTCCGGGTCTAGTCCAAGGGCGATAAAATCAGCCGCTGCCTCCAGCGTCCCCTGGCGCAACCGGTCGCGGTCTTGGACGGAAGTCAGGGCGTGCAGATCAACTATAAACACATACAAATCCGCCGATTCCATGTGACGGAGCATCGGCTGCATCATGCCGAAATAGTTGCCGATATGCAGCTTTCCCGAAGGTTG
>CAITZN010000120.1 GCA_903896915.1 uncultured bacterium | reverse complement strand
GTTTTTTTCAGGACCAGATAAAGTGCCATTGCGGAGATGGAAGCTAGCAGAGTCGGTTTTTTCTGAAAAACAACTGTGCCAGTCGCTTGTCCCGTTGTATTGGCATCCGTGATAATTTCAACAAACATGCTTTTATCAGCAGAACATACCGGACACTCATCAGGAGGTTCATTACCTTCATGAATATAGCCACAAACCGTACATTCCCATTTTCTCATTGCTTGCCTCCATGCAATAAAAACATTAAGGTTGGGGGCTGATTGGAATTTTTCCGTTCTCCTTACCGATTGAAAAAATTTTCCGCATTCCGTTATCTCTCAGTTCAACCATACATGGTGCTATGTCGCCACCCTAACGTTATGATTCCAAACCAAACCAGTTAGACTACTCCTTCTGACTCTTTTTTCAAGTCTCGTTGAAACAGCTCACGCACAGCATCCTCGCACCTTTTTTCCTGATAGAGTACTTGATATACCTGTTCCAGGATCGGCATAGCAACCTTCAACTCTTTCGCCAGTTTATAGCAAGACTGGGTTGTTTTCACACCTTCAGCCACCATGGTCATCTCCGCTAACGCCTGCTTCAACCCCATGCCCGATCCCAATTTCAAACCAATTGTACGATTTCGGCTCAAATTGCCGGTACTGGTTAATACCAAATCCCCCAGGCCTCCCAGTCCAGCAAACGTCTGAAGATCCGCCCCCAGGGCCACACCAAGACGGGAAATTTCAGCCAGTCCTCGGGTTATCAGTGCAGCCCGAGTATTGAGTCCGTACTGCAGGCCATCGCAGATACCGGCAGCGATGGCGATTACATTTTTCATAGCACCACTAATCTCAAGACCAATAACATCAGTTGAGGAGTATACCCTAAAATGTTCGGTCGAGAACAGGTGTTGAACAGACTCGGCTACAAGAGGATCAGTAAAGGCAACTGTCACCGCTGTGGGTTGCCGGTTAGCCACTTCCTCAGCGAAACTCGGGCCACTCAGTACACCCAAATGAAGTTGTTTCTGTTCACAACTCTCTCCCTGCATTATACCGGTCATGGTCTGGCCGCTGCCGATCTCTATGCCCTTGGTTGCGGAAACGACCACACTACCTTCCTTAAGAAGAGGATAAACCTGGCGGTATACCTCTCTATACCCGTGCGAGGGCACCACCATAACCACACACTCCGCCCCGGTGACAGCTTCCGGTAGACTGTTGGTGACTTCCAGGCTCTCGGGGAAAGGATGGCTCGGCTGGTGTCGTTTATTTTCACGATTTTGTGCCAACTGTCCGATATGGTCCCCATCCCTATCCCAAAGGGTAACCTGGAGACCTTTTCGCGCTAGCAACAGGGCTAGGGCAGTTCCCCAGCTACCTGCTCCCATCATAGCTATTTTATTAATCTTCATACTCTCCGTCGATGTTCTCGTCGCCATCGTCAATTCCCTCTTCCCGGGCAAGCATGGACATATCGACAACAAGCTCCCCTTCCTCAAGATTGATCAAACGGACCCCCTGGGTATTTCGGCCGATGATGCGAACCGTGTCCATGGGCATACGAATGACTTTACCGGAATTGGCGATAAGCATAACTTGATCCTCATCAACAACCGGCAAAACCCCCACGACATTGCCATTGCGCTCGCTGGTCTTGATGGTAAACACGCCTTTGCCACCACGGCTCTGGAGTTTATATTCAGAAACAGCGGTGCGCTTACCGTATCCGTTTTCCGTGACAGTGAGGATAGAATCATCACTGTTAATGACCGCAACCCCGACAACCACATCATCCTCGCCAAGGTTTATCCCTTTGACGCCGGCGGCGAGACGCCCCATGGTGCGTACATCGGATTCACGGAAATGGATAGATAGACCCTTTTGGGTTACCAGGAATATCTCATTATCACCCGAGGTGATCGCAGCGGTAAGGATTTCATCGTCATCCTTGATGGTCAACCCGAATTTACCTTTACGCATGGGACGTTTATATTCGGAAATAAAAGTCTTTTTAACCCGTCCCAGCTTGGTGACCGTGAGCACCGTTACATTATCGTCTCTATTGGCAAGGTCGGCAATTGGCAGAATTGCTGCAACTTTTTCATTGTCACCCAGTTCCAGCAAATTGACAATGGCCTTTCCTCGGGCCGTACGACCGGCAAGCGGTAATTCGTAGACCTTGCGCCAAAACACCCGGCCCTTATTTGTGAAAAAGAGGAAGGTGTCCAGCGAAGAGGCAGTGTAAAGGTTGGCAACAAAATCATCCTCCAGTGTGACCATACCCTTAACTCCCTTGCCACCACGCCGTTGCGCACGGTACAGAGTCAATGGATTACGCTTGATATAGCCAGTATGTGAAATAGTCACCACCATCTCTTCCGGTGTGATCATGTCTTCGGGCAGGATCTCGTCTGGTGCATCTATAATCTCGGTGCGACGTTGGTCACCATAGTCCTCTCGAATTTTTTCAAACTCTTCACGGATTATCTGGATAACGAGCCCATCATCATTGAGTACCTTGTTTAACCAGTTGATTTTTTCTATAATTTCATCATAGTCGCTGGTTATTTTATCGCGCTCCAGACCGGTAAGGCGTTGTAGACGCATATCGAGAATGGTCTGGGCTTGAATTTCCGAAAGCTCGAAACGACGAATCAGCCCTTCCTTAGCCTCCGCTGGGTTGGCAGAAGCCTTTATAAGTTCGACCACTTCATCCAGGTTTGTGATGGCTATCTTCAATCCCTGCAGAATATGCGCCCTTTCTTCAGCCTTGCGCAATTCAAAAGCGGTTCGCCGATAAACCACCGTTTTTCTATGCGCTAAAAAATGCTGCAAGATCTGCTTGAGATTGAGAATGACCGGTTTGTTATTGACAATACAGAGCAAAATGATACCAAAACTCTTTTGCAACGGTGTCATTTTATAGAGCTGGTTGATTACTATTTCAGGAATCTCATCTTTTCGGAGATCCAGCACCACGCGAACACCGTGCCGGTCAGACTCATCCCGGATTTCAGCAATGGATGTGATGCGTTTTTCTTTCATCAACAGCGCTATTTTTTCAACTAACGAAGCCTTGTTCTGCTGGAATGGGACTTCCGTAATAATGATGGATTCACCATGTGTTCCACGTTGTTCAATGTGTGTCTTAGAACGCATGATAACTATCCCACGTCCAGTCTCGTAAGCCTCACGGATCCCAGCCCTACCACAGATAAACCCACCAGTGGGGAAATCCGGTCCTGTGATGATCTCCATGAGCTGATGGACCGTAATCTCAGGGTTTTCCACCAACGCTATCAAACCATCAATGACTTCTGTCAGATTGTGCGGCGGTATTTTTGTTGCCATACCGACAGCTATCCCCTCTGAACCATTGATCAAAATATTGGGGATCTTGGATGGTAAAACAGAAGGTTCCTGCAGTGAGTTGTCATAGTTGGGGACGAAATCAACAGTTTCCTTTTCAAGGTCAGCAACAAGTTCCTGGTCGAGCCTAGTCATCCTGGCTTCGGTATACCGCATGGCAGCAGCCGAATCACCATCCATGGAACCAAAGTTGCCCTGACCGTCTACTAAAGGGTAGCGCATGGAAAAACTTTGGGCCATACGAACCAGGGTGTCATAAGCAGCGGTGTCCCCGTGAGGATGATATTTACCGATAACATCACCGACGATACGCGCCGATTTGATATAAGGTCGATTAAAAGTGTTGCCCAATTCGCGCATTGCAAAAAGGGTACGGCGGTGAACTGGTTTCAGGCCATCTCGAACATCCGGAAGGGCTCGGCCAATAATGACCGACATGGCGTAATCCAGATAGGATTTGCGTAATTCCTTTTCGATAGAAATGGTTGGTTGGTTATTAGTTTCTACGGGTTGTTGCGTCATGATTATATCCTGTCAAACAGTGGCTTAAAGGGAGGTGGTTATTCTTTGAGATTAAGGGTTGCTGTCAAACATCGAGATCAGCAACTTCGAGGGCGTGATTTTGAATAAATTCCCTGCGGGGCTCAACCTTGTCTCCCATAAGCGTGGTAAACATATCATCGGTTACTTCAACATCATCAATCTTTACCTGAATCAACATCCTGTTTTCCGGATTCATGGTGGTGTCCCAAAGCTGTTCAGGATTCATCTCACCCAAACCCTTGTACCTCTGCAAATGACTTCCCTTGAAGGTTTCCTCACGAACCAGCTCGATTAATCGGTGCCAGTTTTCAGCTGATGACTCTGTTTCTTGCCCACCTGTTGCAGTTTTCACCAACCTAAAAGAACAGGTTAGATAAGGTCTTATCGTCTTGTAGAGTTCAATTGCATGTCGATATTCATTGATAAGTGGAATGTTGGGTCCGAGAGTCGCTGTCATGTGGGTTTGGCCACTATACGTCACGTCTATTTCAAAACACGCTGGACGCCAACTACAAGTTCGAATAGCTCCCACTAGGGATGCTTTTGTTTTCAACTCATCAGCCAAGGTTTCGACAAAACTCTTGTTTTCGAACTGCAGGGCAGAATGAATATTTTTTTCGAGTAAAAACAACACCAAGGGTTCCTGGATATTCAACCGCTCCATATAGGCCATTATTCTTTCAAAAACTGAAAGTTTCCGCAGAACCTCGACCATGGCGCTTTC
>CAITZN010000119.1 GCA_903896915.1 uncultured bacterium | reverse complement strand
TTTTGATGAATTCGAAGGCCGGCCTGATGGTCTGGGCTGTGGTGGTGACCGAACCGGAGACCATGCCGTCGGCCAGGCCCTTGTGCACCATCATGGTGCCGAAATAGGTCGGGTCAGACATTCGATCGCGGGCTACATCCATGACAATATTTTTGTGCTTGCGGATGTCGAAATAGGTCAGGACGAAATCATCGTAATATTCCGAGGTGGTCGGATCGATAATGGTCGCCCCTTCGATATTGATGTTGAGCTTGGAGGCCTTGGCTTTGATCTCGTCGACTCGGCCCAGCAGGGTTATATCAGCAATGCCGCGGCGGAGGATAATATCCGTGGCATTGAGGATGCGCTCTCCCTGACCCTCAGGCAGGACGATGTGCTGTTTTTCTCGGGAGGCCATCTCCACCAGTGAGTATTCGAACATCCTGGGGGTGATCTTGCTCGAACGCTGCGAAACCACCCGCTTGGTCAGTTCGGTAACATTGACATATTTGGAGAACCAGCCCAGGGCGGTGGCGATACGTTTTGAGTCAGTCGCTTCAATGCGGCCGTAGAGTTCGTTGACGCTCTGCACGGTATCGAAGGTGTGGGATTCAACAAAGAGGACTGGCACCGGAATTCCGGTCCAGCCCTGGATGAGCCGCTGCACGCTGGGGCTGATCTCTAGGCCGCCAGTGATAAGGATACCGGCAATATTGGGATAAGCCGACGAGATCCGGCTGGCAAGGCTGGCGATGATGATGTCGGAGCGGTCTCCGGGGGTAATGATCAGGCTGCCGTCTTTGATGTAGTCCAGAAAATTGCTGATCTGCATGGCCGCGACCAAGTAGTTGTCCACCAGGTTGAGCATGCTCGGTTTGCCGTACAGCACCTCCGCACCCAGCCAGCGCTTGACATCGTCAATGGTCGGGTTGCCCAGAGCCTTGTTTTCCGGAATCACATACAGGGGGAAGTCCCGGCTGAACTGCTCCCTGCACTTGGCACTGCCGGCGGTATCCCGCATGAAACTTTCCGGAGCCCGGTTGATGATGCAGCCAGCAATATCGACCCCTATGGTCTCCAGGGTGTCGATGGTTATCGACGTATGGGTGCAGATATCGTCAGTCGATTTTTCCCGACCGGAGGCGATAATTAGGACAGGGGCGCCAAGATTGGTGGCGATATTGGCATTGAGGTCGAATTCAAAGCCCGGATCTTTGCCCCGGAAATCCGTACCCTCGCAGAGGACGAAGTCGTATTTTGCTTCCAGCTGCTTGTATTTTTTGAGGATATTCTCGTACAGGATTTCTTCCTGGCCGGTGGTAATCAGCTGACGCGCCTGGCTGAGGGTATAGGCATGGGTGTCTTCGTACGGAATATCCAGTTTGAAATATTTGAGGATCAGGTTGAGATCGTGATCGACCCGACCAAAAATATGGTCATTGATGATGGGGCGGAAAAAAGCAATCCGGCTGATCTCCTTGAGAATCACCTGCATGACCCCGAGGATGATGGCCGACTTGCCGCTTCGTTCCTCGGCAGCGGTTATGTACAGATTATTCGACATAGAAAAAGACCTCGTTATCCTGAATCATTACAGATAGGGTATTGGGAATGAACAGAAAACACCGGTCGTTCAGGCCGGTGTTTCATTGTAACTGTAAAACTATTTCAGATTTCAATCAAAGCAAATCAGGCAAGAATAATCAAGGGCGCCAACCCCTTAGCCTACATCTGTCACGCTCCTGACTCCTGTCTCACAAGCTTACCACCGCTCTTTGTCTCTCGTGAACAAGGCGATCCGGAGATCACCTTGTTTTTATTCCACCCGTCGCACCGTGACCTCATCCACCAGGGTCAGAATCGAGCGGTAGGGGATGTTGCCATGCAGCGCCAGGCCGATCTCGCAGGTCTTGCTGGTTGAATATCCCACCTCGCAGCCGTAGACCTTATCGGACAAGCCTTTGAGGGCCGACTCGTTGAGCTCCGGAAAATTGAACCCCCGATCCCCGGCAAAGCCGCAGCAGTAGATATCCTCCGGCACCACCACTTCGGTGGCACAGAGGAGGGCCAGCTCCTTGAGTTTGCCGTCCAGTCCCATCTTGCGGGTGCTGCAGGTGGCGTGCAGGGCGATTTTGGCCTCCTTGCGGTTGAATTGGAGACGGTCTTTGAGAAATTGGAGGACAAATTCCACGGGTTCAAAGAGCTGCAGCCGTTTGTCCAGGGTGGCACGCATCCGCATCAGGCAGGGGCTGGTATCGCAGAGAATCGGCAGCGCGCCGTTTTCAGAGGCTTTAAGCAGGGCAGAGCTTAATTCGTCGGCCTTGTTGTCGGCCTGGAGCCTAAAGCCTTTGCTCTCAAAGGCCTGGCCGCAGCAGAGGCTGGCAAGGTTCTCCGGGAGGATCACCCCGTAGCCACCTTTTTGCAGCAGTGATAAGGTCTGCTGCGGCAGGGGCTGCCGCATGGTTTCCTCGCGGGATGGGCCGCCCATGGCCCGACTGGCGCAGCTGGGGAAATAGACCACCCGCAGCGGATTCGTCGGGTCGACTGGCTCGGCCTTGACGACTGGGGAGCCGGTCGGCATTTCCCGGTTCCATTGGGGCACGACTCCGAGCGTGGCCTTGTGCGCGGCCTCGGTCACCGCTTCCATCGGTTGGGTGCCGGTAAGCTTGTGCAGTTTGTCCACCGTGCCGAGCACGACGCCGGCGGTCTTGGCCACCCCGCCGAAATGGTCAGCGGTCCAGCAGGCCACTGCCGCGGCCAGTTGGCCATGGGACTCCTCGCGCAGCGATTTGATCATCTTGCCGGTATCGATGCCCACCGGGCA
>CAITZN010000118.1 GCA_903896915.1 uncultured bacterium | reverse complement strand
TTGATGGTGGCGGGCTGTATGTAAAAATTACACCTTCGGGCGGGAAATTATGGCACCTCAAATATAGGTACCGAGGCAAAGATAAAAAACTATGCCTTGGTGCCTACCCTACCCTATCTCTTGCCGATGCCAGACAACGCCGGGAAGATGCCAAGAGGCTGTTGGCTAATGATGTTGATCCTGGCGAAGTGAAGAAGGCTCAGAAGTCGGCTCAGGGTGAACAGGACGCGAACACCTTTGAGGTAATCGCTCGTGAATGGCACAGCAAATATTCTCATACATGGGTACCAAGTCATGCACAGCATAAACTTGAACGTTTGGAAAAGAATGTTTTCCCGTGGATCGGCAAGCGACCTATTAAGGAGTTGACTGCACCAGACGTACTGGCAGTATTACGCAGAATGGAAGCGAGGAATATACTGGACACAGCACACAGAGTCCGTTTTGAATGCGGGGCTATCTTTAGGTATGCAGTAGCCACCGGACGCGCCGACCGTGACCCTGTAGCCGACCTCAAGGGCGCATTACCACCAGTGAAGAACGGGCACCATGCGGCACCTACAGAACCGAAAGACGTTGCTCCGCTGTTACGTGCGATTGATGAGTTTCAAGGCTCGTTTGTGGTCAAGAGTGCCTTACAGTTGGCACCGCTGCTATTTGTTCGACCTGGGGAGCTTCGCGCTGCTGAATGGTCAGAGATAGATTTTGATGCTGCTGAATGGAATATACCCGCCGGAAAAATGAAAATGAAGGTTGCTCACTTAGTGCCGCTATCGAAACAGGCACTTACTGTGTTGAACGGTCTCCGACCGCTTACTGGCCACAGCAAATATGTTTTCCCATGCACCAGATCACCATTACGCTGTATGTCAGAAAATTCAGTAAATGCCGGATTGCGCCGGATGGGTTTTGAAAAATCAGAGATTACCGGTCATGGTTTCAGGGCTATGGCGCGTACTATCCTTGATGAGGTGTTGCAGGTACGTCCTGACTTCATTGAACACCAGCTTGCGCACGCAGTGAAGGATCCGAACGGCAGAGCGTACAATCGTACTGCACACTTGGGCGAACGTAAGAAGATGATGCAGATTTGGGCTGATTACCTGGACGAGTTGAAACAAGGCTGTAAGGTGTTGGAGTTCAAAAAAGCAGCGTAAATTTTGTGCTTTGCAAAACCTTTAAACGAATGCAACAACTTGTTATATTTATGTTAATGACATTCGAGGTTGTCCATGCTAGTCTGTCAGCCGTTTATAACTTGAGCGGAGAGGACATCAGATGACCAGTGAAACCCTCAAATCAGCGAAGCCCACATTCTGGGCCAACCTACAATACGTAGGCTTGGCGGTTGAGGATGTTCCTGTCATTAATCAAAAGCTTTACCCTAGTGGTAAAGCCACATTGCAAATAGATGGTTCACCTTATAACCAATAGAAAAAATACAGGAGAAATACAAAATGGCAATGACCGTAGAAATCAAAGGCAACAAACTCTGCATCGAAATTGACCTGGAGAAACCGACACCATCATCATCCGGCAAGACTCTGGTGGTCGCCAGCTCAAGAGGAAATGCCGTTACTACTGCAATGGTGGATGGGAAGCCCGTTACTATTGGGCTGAATGCGTATATCTCAAAATAGTGGAAGATGCTTTATCACTGAAACCTTTGTTAATAT
>CAITZN010000117.1 GCA_903896915.1 uncultured bacterium | reverse complement strand
ATGATAATTGACTCTGCAGGCCAAGGCGGTAGGGTTGGGTAAGGAGTTGTGCTCGCAAGTTCCGTGTGCCACAAAATTTGATTTTTGGTTGGAAAAATTGACATCAATTCACTAGCTGTTTTTTTCGTAAGCTGTTAACAGTCTGATTAATTATTATCTGTGATCCTTCTTTCATTCGCCCTTTTTTAGCGCAACTGCTTAAGCTATGACGAACCGACTTGCCGTATGGTTGCCTCATTTCTTTATGGGCGCCCTTGTCCTCTGTAGTTTTTCCGCCTTGCAATCGATCCTTCTCCATCTGCCGCTCGCTCCTGCTGGTTTATTTATTCCCTTTTGCCTGGGAGGTCTTGGCGGTCTGTTAATCGGCAATCGTAACGCTCGGATTAGGGAATTGGATCAAGCTCTGCAGCATGCTGATAGACGGGAACGCAACCTGTCCCAGGAAAGTGAAGAACGATATCACCAGCTTTTCGAATTAAGTCCAACTGTGCAGCTGCTGATTGATTCTGAAACCGGTGGTATCGTCAAGTGCAACGAGGCGGCTCGGAATTTTTATGGGTACTCCACCGGGGAGCTTGCCCGGAAAACTCTTGCTGAACTCAATGTCGGTCCGGGTAACCTTGAAAAAAATATTGGGCGGGTTATGGCTCAAGAACCGCGCTGTCTCAGGTTTCAGCATCGCTTGAAATCCGGGGAGGCCAGGGTGGTAGACGTCTACTCTGTTTCCGTATCGCTGCAAAAGCGTTCCTTGATGCATGCGGTGATTGTAGATGTCACTGAAGGTGATGAGGCTGAAACGAACATGCGGCGCAAGACCGTGGAGCAACGACTGTTGTTGGATTCTATCCCGGTGAGCGTCTGGTATCTCCGTGACCCCGAGACCTTTGGCATGGTCAACAAGGCCTTTGCCGACTGTTTCGACCTTGTACCCATTGATATCGCCCACAAAAAACTGGAAACGGTTCTCCGTCCGGAAAATCTAGCACTTGCTCTGGCCAGTAATCGCCAGGTGTTTGCCGAAAAAACTGCATTGTATTACGAAGAGTGGTTTGCTTGCGGACATGGTGATCCCACATATATGGCATTTACCAAAACTCCAAAGCTCGATGAGGCCGGCAATGTCGAGTTCGTGGTCTGCACCGCTACTGACATTACCAGTCTGGAGCAGGCAAAAGATATGTTGCAGGTTGAACGTGATCTGCATGTCGTTTTGAGCACAACAACCTCCTTTACCGAAACCTTGCGTATATGTCTTGAAAAAGCCATTGAGGTTTCGCAGACCGATTGCGGCGGTCTCTATCTGGTCGATCCAAGCGAAGACAGCCTCTTGTTGGTCACCAATCAGGGCTTTTCGGAAGCTTTTATGCAAAGAGCCTCCTTCTATCTCGGCGATTCGGAGTTTGCCCAGATGGTGCGCTGCAATCAGCCCATCTATTCCAGTTACGCCGACTCTGTCCTGCAGGCGAAAGGCAATTTTTTACAAAGCGAGGATGGACTGCGCGTCATAGGCATTGTGCCAATTTCATTTCAGGGCAGGGTGGTAGCCTGTCTTACGGTTGCTTCTCGCCGGAGCGAAGAAATTTCGATGCCCCATCGTCTCGGCCTGGAAAGATTGGGCGCGCACATCGGCACTTTTCTGGTGCAGAAGGAGCAGGAAACGCTCATCCGTCAGCATCAGCACAACCTTGAAGCACTGTTCGAAACTATCCAGGATTTCGTTTTCATTTTTGATGCGCATGGTGCCATCATCTACCTTAATACGGCGGTTTCCTCCTGCTTGGGATATCAACCTGCAGAACTGATCGGTAAAAATGTCCAGACGCTTCATCCAGATGACTTCAAGGAAGATATTCTTGCAATAGCGGCAGATATGCTGGCAAGGAATCGAGACCATTGCCTGATACCGCTGATTACTAGAGAAGGGAAACTAATCCCGGTGGAAACCCATATCACCCAGGGGCAATGGAGCGGACAGCAGGCGTTCTTCGTCGTGAGCCGCGATATCTCGTCCCGGTTGCACGTTGAGCGGCAGCGGCAGTTGCTGGTCAAGAATGAGGGGCTGGAGCGTATGGCCGGAGCTATGGCCCACCATTTTAATAATCTAATGACCATAGTGGCCGGTAATTTGGAGTTGGCCAAGGATGATATTTCCCCGCATTCAGCAACCTATGCGTTGCTGGATAACGCTCAGGGCGGCTGTAAAAGGGCCTGTGAGCTGGGGCAGGCTTTGTTGATCTATACCGGGCAGTTTGCCGAGACTATCACCTCTATCAATATCTCGGATTTTTGTGAAGAATTGCTCGACTCAGGCAGGCTGATGCCGCCCGAGCGTATCGAATTGTCAAGAGACCTCGCTTCGCCTGGACCGGTGGTTGCCGCTAACCCGGTCCATCTCGAGCAGACCCTTACGGCCCTGATGACAAATGCTGCGGAGACCATCGGCAAGGAGTCGGGTCGGATTGTTTTTCGGGTCAAGACTGTTGATGGAAAAAATATCAGGAATACGCATATTTTTCCGGCAGAATGGACACCTTCACAGGATCGCTATTGCTGCCTGGAAATAACCGATACTGGCGATGGCATAGACGAGAGGCAGATGAGTAAAATTTTTGATCCTTTCTATTCCGATAAATTCGTGGGCAGAGGACTGGGGCTGCCGTTGGCCTTGAGCATTGTTAAAAAATTCAGTGGTGCTATCGCCGTCACCAGTCAATTAAAACGAGGCTCAACCTTCCAGGTGCTGCTCCCCGAACAGGTGCAGGAAGTCCAATAGGCTTAAAAAATGACGGAACAACCCAGCAAAAAAGAACAATATTCCAAAGTGACAAATATACTCGTCGTCGATGACGATCTCGTTTTGGCAGAGATGCTAGCCGGTTACCTTGAACGAGAGGGGCATCGGGTCGCGATGGCAGCAACCTTGGCCGATGGTATAGATCAGGCCCGTAGCGACTCTTTTGACATTGTTTTTCTTGATGTGCAGTTGCCCGACGGCAACGGCCTTGAGGCCTTTCCTCATTTTTCCCAGGTGATGTCAAAACCTGAGATTATTATCATGACCGGTTCTGGTGATCCAGATGGCGCAAAAAAAGCCATACAATCTGGTGCCTGGAGTTACCTGGAAAAGCCCCACGTCCTGCGTAATCTGCTGTTACCACTCACCAGGGCGCTGCAGTACCGTAAGGAAAAAAAGAAAATCAGTATTGTTCCGGTAGCTTTGAAAAGGGATGCGATTGTCGGCAAGAGTCCTTGCCTGCTCAATTGTCTCGATCAGTTGGCCAAGGCGGCCACTAGCGACGCCAGTGTGCTGATCAGTGGTGAAACCGGAACCGGGAAGGAGGTCTTTGCCCGCGCCATTCATGACAATTCAAACAGGTCGCAACGGCCCTTTGTGGTGGTGGACTGCGCTTCGCTGCCGGAAAACTTGATTGAAAGCACCTTGTTCGGGCATGTCAGAGGGGCCTTTACCGGCGCCGACAGAACGACCACAGGCCTCGTTAAGATGGCCCATGGTGGCACTCTGTTTCTCGACGAGGTCGGCGAACTTCCTGAAAGGATACAAAAAACGTTCTTGCGGGTGCTGCAGGAGCACCGGTACCGGCCGATCGGCGGTTCCAGTGAAGAGTGCAGTGATTTTCGAGTCCTCGCTGCGACCAACCGTAATCTTGACGAGGGTGTAGTTGCCGGAACTTTCCGCTCGGATCTCCTTTTTCGTTTACGGTCCTTTGCTCTTCATTTACCGCCATTGCGAGAAAGGAAAGGGGATATCCGGTCCTTGGCCCGCTATTTCTTGACCCGTCTGTGTGATCGTCTCAAGATAGCCTCGAAAGGTATTGCCGATGAATTTTTTGAACACCTGATGGCCTATGAATGGCCGGGCAATGTCCGTGAACTCCAGCAGGCGATGGAGCAGGTTTTTGCCAACGCCATTCATCATTCCACATTTTTTGCCTACCATCTGCCTGAGTATATCCGGCTCCACCAAACCTTGGAAGGGATGCAGACTGGATCCGCTGCACTGATTAGCACGAGGATACCGGTCGGTTCCACGCCTTCATTGTGGAAGGATTTCAAGATGGAGGTGGAAAAAGGATATATGCAGCAACTGTTCGATGTGTCCGAGGGCAGTGTTAAGGAAGCCTGCCGTATTTCCGGACTATCCCGCGCCCGACTGTACCAGTTGATTAATCTTCACGGTTTAACCCAACACCACAAGGTGGTCTCTAAGTAAACAACTTTCCACGTTTGCCTCTCCTTTCTCCGCGCCCCCCTCTGTCGTTCCTTAGATTATTGAGCGCTCCTGTGCTCAACTCACCCTGTCTCGGAATCCTATAGTGTTAATGAAGCGCCCACTCCGGAGTAGTCTAAAATATTAGACAGTATTTCGTCTGGTAAATGAGACAGGTGTAATCGTTTAGCGAATTTTTTGCTCTTCCTTGCGCCGGTCTTGAGCGGTTCGTCATCTAATATTCTGATATTAAAAGGAAAAAATTAATACCGGCGATTGTTTCATGTTAGGCACGCATCGTGCTCAACATGAAACATGAAATGGGCAAAAATATTAAACTGGACCTCTCGCCGTACAATCAGGAGGAAGACATGAATAACGTGTTTCTGTATGCGGCAAAGGATTCAAAGTCCTACCGGCAAGTTGAAGAGTACCTGGCCAATCTGTCGT
>CAITZN010000116.1 GCA_903896915.1 uncultured bacterium | reverse complement strand
CATATTCTTTTGCTAGCAATGGAGAATTACACTCTGGAGAGATGGGCTGGTGGGCAGGGTGATCTGCTGATTTTATACTACAACCATAGCCGGGCAACAGAGAAGATTGTGCCGAGATCTATTGAGAAAAAGCGAGAACAAATGTTCGAATTATGAGCGAACTTATAAAGAAAGGCTATGGGGGTGCGCAAATGCCAACCGTGTTCTGGCATGGTTGCAAAAAAATGAATCCTGTCTCCTGGTAATTCTGGTGTCAGTCCCCCCTGGAGCAAAGCCTTTCATAACGGGGCAGGTCGGGACCTTTTGCGCTGAATGGAAAGAATGCCTTGTGCAAGGAGTATTACTTCATCACTATAGGATCATGGCGTTGTTGTATCCTTTGCAATCTTGCGGTGGCTTACCTTCTGGCCGCTGTAGCGGTAATAGGCTGCGCAGGTCCCTTCGTTTGAGACCATACAGGGGCCGACCGGCTGCAACGGGGTGCAGGCGGCACCATACAGGGGGCAATCCGGTGGTAGGAGGCGACCTTTGAGAATATCGCCGCATCGGCATCCTTTGGTTTCGCTTGTCGGTTGCAGCGGAATTTCAAGCCGTAGCATACCGTCAAAGCGACTATATTTTTCTCGCAGCACCAGGCCGCTGCCAGGAATGACCCCAAGGCCGCGCCACTCGCTGTCGGCCGGCATAAAGACCTCGTTGATCAATGACTGTGCCTTGAGGTTGCCTTCGGGGCTCACAACTCTGGTGTAGCAGTTGTCGACTTTGGGTGTGCCTTCGTTGTGTTGTCGGATCAGGCTGAGCAGGCCGGCGAGGATGTCGGCTGGCTCGAAACCAGCAACGGCGCATCCCAAGTGGTATCGTTCGGCCATGCGCAGGTAGGCGTCGCTGCCGATGATGGCACTGACATGGCCGGGACAGAGTAGGCCGTCAACCTGTAGTTCCGGGTCGGCCATTAAAGCCTCCAGGGCCTGGGGCATGGTCTTGCTGGCAGCAATTATCAGGAAATTTTCTATCCCTAATCGTTCGGCTTGTAAAATGGTGGCAGCAATGGTCGGAATGGTTGTCTCAAAGCCAATAGCAGGAAAGAGGACTAACCGTTCCGGCTCCTGTTGCGCCAGGGTCAGCGCGTCCATGGGCGAGTAGACGATTTCCACTCGGGCTCCTCCGGCTCGTGCTGTAGCCAATGATCCATTGCTGCCCGGTACGCGGATCAGGTCGCCGAAGGTAGCGATGGTAACCTGGGCCAGGTTTGCTGCAGCAACAAAGGCGTCGATGTGACTGGCTGGGGTCACGCAGACCGGGCAGCCAGGACCAGAGAGCAGGGTCAGGCCTTCGGGCAGCAGGGAGCGGATGCCATGGCGGAAAATCGACATGGTGTGGGTGCCGCAGACCTCCATGATCCGCAGGGGCCGGACCAGGCTGCGTATGATCTCTTCCACCAGGGGTGCAGTGATTGCCCGGCTGCGGAATTCATCAGCGCACTTCATTCCGGTGCTCCAGGCAAGCGGCCTTGATGTTCCAGAGTTTCGGCCATCTGTCGCATGAGTTTGAGGTTGTACTCGGCATCTTCAACGGTCAGAGTGCGAATGGCAAATCCGGCATGAATGATGACATACTCGCCGACCAGTGGGATTCGGTCGGCCATTTCCAGTCGGATCTCCTTGCGGATGCCGTCACTTTCAACCAAGGCGACGCAGGGGTCAAGCAGTTCATCGCTCCCGCCTTTAATTTCAACCACTTGCATGGGGATAGCTAAACACATGGGGGTGTACCTCCTATAAATGCCTGGCCAAGACTGATGCCACCGTCATTCATCGGCACCAGTTCGCCGGCGAATACGTTGAATTGGTGCTGTTGTATCGTGTCGACCAGTGTTTCAAAAAGCAGTTTGTTCTGCATGCAGCCGCCGCAAAGGACAATGTTGGCCATCTGGGTCCGTTGCCGCAGGATTTCAAGCAGGGCCACCAGCGATTCAGCCAGCCAGAAGTGAAATCGACGTGCAATGATCGGGATTGGGACTTGGGTGGCAATATCGTGGCAAATCAAGGCGGCAAGCGGTGCGGAATCGATGATCAGGAGTCCCGACTCTTCGCGGAGAGTGACCGGATAGATATTGGAGTGCGCCTGGGGACCTGCAAGGGTGGCCTGGTGCTCAAGCAGCATGGCAGCCTGTCCCTCGTAATCGCTGCACAGGCAAAGTCCGAGCAGGGCGGCAACTGCATCAAAAAGACGGCCGCAGCTGGTGGTCTCCGGGCAATTGAACCTTTTGGTCAGCATTGCGCCCAGGATTTGTTTGTTTTCT
>CAITZN010000115.1 GCA_903896915.1 uncultured bacterium | reverse complement strand
TACCGGTACCGGCATGGATGAGGCGACACAGAAGCGCATCTTCGAACCCTTCTACAGCACCAAGGCCGTAGGCAAGGGAACCGGCCTTGGTTTGTCGATTGTCCACGGCATTGTTAAAAAGCATAACGGTGATATCAGTGTGTACAGCGAACCGGGCAAGGGAACAACTTTTAAGATTTACCTGCCCTTGATCCAGGGGGAAGTGGAAGAAGCGGAGGCAATAGTTTTACCTGCAGCCATCGCGGGCACAGAAACCATTCTCCTGGGCGAGGACGATGAGCTCGTTCGCCAGTGGACCAGCGATATCCTCTCCATGGCTGGCTATACGGTCATCGAGGCGGTCAATGGTGAAGAACTGGTCGCCCTATTCTGTGCCTCGGATCATATTGATCTAGTGCTACTCGATGTGGTCATGCCGAAGAAAAACGGCCGGGATGCTATGGAAGAGATTAAAAGAATTAAACCAGAGGTCAAGGCCCTTTTCATGAGTGGGTATACCGCCGATATCATCCACAGCAAGGGTATCCTTGATCAAGGAGTCAACTTTCTTTCGAAACCTCTGACCCAGGAAACATTGCTCCAGAAAATTCGCGAAGTGCTGGCTCAATAAACACCAGTAATGCCAATCTCTGCAAATTTCCCCTCGAAGTTATTTCGGGAGTGCAACCTCGGCATTTGCCGCATTTGCCCTTTGATGCAGGGCACGTTGCAGCGGGCATTTCGGGTCGATGACCTGTCCTGAACGGTAAGCTTGGAGGAGTTCCATCGAGCGCCGGGCCAGCATCCGCCGCACCTCTCGTCGTTCCCCCTTGATCCGGGCAATCGACATCGAGTCGTAGGCCGTGGTTTTGTGCCGCATCCAGGCAATCACAGCTTTTGCGGCCCGTTCTTCGATGGGGATCATGGCGGTTCGGGCCACCGTGCCGCTGCCGACTGGGATGGCATGCGTGGTGACAGCCTCGGCTATGGCCTGCTCCATTTCTGCATATCTCGGGGCAAAGGCTAGGAAGGCGCGGACGGCATGATTAAATTCCTGTTCATAGTCGGTTTGTTTCTGCGCCCTTCGCATCCGGTCGCTAGCCAGTTTATTCTTGTAAGCATCGGTGGTGCGCAGGGTTTCGACTTCCAGCCGAGTTTGCTCAATAAGCGTCGCCGGTGCCCAGATACCCTTGGAAATGATCCGTCGTCCTATCTGGGTCTGCACGCGCCAAAAGCCACTCAATGCCTTCACCTTCCTGGTGATGGCAGCGTCTCCGGCAGGGAGGAATGCCCAACCATCCGGAGGGGTTAATTTTTCGCCGTTTTCTCCGATCAGGGTACCGTTGGCTCCTGCCCGTACGATTCGTTCTTCTGTCTTCATGTGTTTTTAACTCCCTGAGTTATGTGTCAGTTGTCATCCGTTTGCGCAGATCAGGGAGAAAGATTGCGGCCAACCCCAACAGGGGCAGGAAGGCGCAGACCTGATAGACGTACTCAATGCTGCGGAAATCCGCGAGTCGGCCCAGGAGCGCGGCACCGATCCCGGCTAGTCCAAAGGCCAGCCCGAAGAACAGGCCGGAAATCATCCCCACTTTGCCAGGAAACAGTTCCTGACCGTACACGACAATTGCTGGAAAGGCTGAGGCCATCAGCAGGCCGATAACGAAGGTCAGGGGGCCGGTCCAAAACAGGTTTGCATAGGGCAGGGCAAGGGCAAAGGGGGCGGCGCCAAAGATCGACCACCAGATCACCTGCTTGCGGCCGATCCGGTCGCCGATGGGTCCGCCCAAAATTGTGCCTAGGGCCACGCCGAAGAGAAAGACGAACAGGTGGAGTTGTGCCGACTGCACTGAAACCTGGAATTTATGCATCATGTAAAAGGTGAGATAGCTGTGCAGGCTGGTCGTGTAAAAGAATTTGGAAAACATCAGCACCAGAAGAATAAAGACCGGCCAGGATGCCGAAGGTCGCGGGCTGGGTGGACGAACAGTTGCCGGATGTGTTGCTCGCCGTTGCCGCTCCTCGCTCTGCTTTTGTTTGTACCAGCCGCCGACCCGCCACAAAATGCCCATGGCCAGTAGAGCCACCAGGGAAAACCATGCCAGGCTGTGCCGACCCTGGGGGATGACGATCAGGGCAGCCAGGAGCGGCCCGGCGGAGGTTCCGCCATTGCCGCCTACCTGGAAGATCGATTGCGCCAGCCCGTAGTGTCCGGCCGAGGCCATGCGGGCTACCCGTGAGGATTCCGGATGAAAGATCGCCGAGCCGGTGCCGACCAGACCGACCGCGATCAGCAACAGACCGAAACTTGGGGCCATGGACAGGGCGATCAGTCCCACTAGGGTGCAGCCCATGCCCCAGGTCAGCGAATAGGGCTGGGGATGACGATCGGTAAAGATACCCACCGCCGGTTGCAAGAGCGAGGCGGACATTTGAAAGGTCAGGGTGATCAGTCCGATCTGTGTGAAATTTAGGGAAAAACTGTCTTTGAGAAGAGGGTAGATCGCCGGGATCAGGGATTGGATCAGGTCGTTGAGGAAATGGGCGAAACTGATCGCCCCCAGCACCTTGATGCCGATCCGTTCCGTTCCTGCGGTCGGGTTTTTATTGGTTTCGACATGGCGTGCCATGGGTATTCTAATCCTTTTTTATGGTCCGATGGGTTAACTGATTTTTCGATTCGATCGTTCAGATCGTTTTGGAATTCTAGCGTTTCTAGAGGGGTGCAAGTCTCCGGCCCTCTATTAGAACGGGGCAAAGAGATGACGCGAGACTGTACAGGATGCGAGCAATCGGAGCAAGGGGATTGCTGTCAAAGAGAATGTCGAAAGGGGCGCTGTGCTGCTGGGGTGTTCGAGAGAGTGAGTACGTTCAAAGGGTGAGGTTCAATGCTAAGATTTTTCAATTAAATCGTCAGCAGGAGGCCGCTTATTGTGTGTTGCTGCTAAGGCTTCATCGAGCACCATCCGAACCTTTTGTGACATTTCCGCTATGGTTGTTGGTTTCTTTAATAATACTTTGACCCCGATGGCTTTTGCTTGCGCACTGCCTATCATCTCTCCATAGCCGCTGCAGATGATGATCGGTAGGGCCGGATTGATCGCTATTATTTCCTTGCTCAGTTGGTCTCCAGTCATCTGGGGCATGGTCAAATCCGTTATGACCAGATCGTAGGCTTGCGGATTGGTTTTGAATAATTCCAACGCCTCAATGCTGCTCAGTCGGGAGGTCACCTGATAGCCGAGCTCTTCAAGCATCAGTGTTTCCATTTCGATTATCATGGCCTCATCGTCTACCAGAAGAATACGTTCACTGCCGGTCGGGAACGTTTGCGCCTCTGCTGCAGGGGCGCTCATTTCCATAGATGCACCGGTTAACGGCAGGTAGATATTGATGGTCGTCCCTTTCCCCACTTCGCTCAAAATTTTGATGTCACCGTTGTGTTCCTTCACAATGCCGTAGACGACGGCGAGTCCGAGACCGGTCCCCTTACCTTGCTCCTTGGTCGTGAAATAGGGGTCGAAAATTCTATCCATAATGGACGGTTCGATGCCGCTTCCCGTGTCGGCAACCGAGAACAGTGCATATCGACCAGGCGGCAGCGTTGTGTCCGGCGTCTCATTATTTTTCAACGTGATTTCATGCAAACGGATCGATATTGCACCCCCCGATTGTTCAACAGCATGATACGCATTGATGATCAGATTCATGGCGACCTGGTGAAATTGCGAAGGATCCACCAGGACGGAAGCGCAATCGGTTTGAATATCGGTGCTGATTTCTATATTTGCGGGGATTGTTGAACGGCATAATCTATACACCTCTTCCAGTATCTTCTGCATCTGTACAGGGGCGATGGTGCGTTCCGATTGGCGGCTGAAAGTGAGAATCTGGTCGACCAGGCTTTTGGCCCGCAGACCGGCTGTGTACAATCGTTCCACATAGCGATGCTGGGGGTTGCCGGCAGGCAGGTGCATCTTCAGCAACTCAGCATAGCCCAACATGGGTTGCAGGATATTGTTGAAGTCGTGGGCAACGCCGCCGGCCAAGGTGCCGATGGCCTCCATTTTTCGGGACTGGTTGAGCTGCGCCTCAAGGCGTTTTTTCTCTTCTTCGGCTCGTTTCTGATCGGTGATATCCCGGATGATGCCGACAATGTACTTCT
Organism: uncultured bacterium; assembly: GCA_903896915.1. Lineage (GTDB taxonomy): Bacteria > Desulfobacterota > Desulfobulbia > Desulfobulbales > Desulfobulbaceae > Desulfobulbus. The sequence goes on along the minus strand of CAITZN010000115.1, from coordinate 1,869 downwards.
CGCCATTCTTATTCGTGTACAGAGTTTTTTTGGTGACGATAGTGTAGACGATGTCATGGGCACCAGTGAACGACTCTTCGTTGATACTCTCCGTTCCCCTTTCTAGGACCAATTCATCTTTTTCCCAGAAGACGTCGGCCTCTTCCTTTGGGAAAAAGTCGTAGTCGGATTTTCCCAGAATTTCATCGCGAGATCGACCCATTAAGTTGCAGAGGGCGTTGTTGATCAATACCCATCGATGGTGCTGGTCTTTGACAAACAGAGGATCGCCGACGCTGTTGATGATTTCGTCCAGATAGTTCTTTGATTCCACGAGGGCTTCTTCCGTTAGTTTGCGGGCGTTGATATCGGTGATAAACCCTTCGATAAAGGCCGGGTTTCCGGCCTCGTCATGGCGCATGCGGGCACTGATGGAAATCCATATTTTGCGGCGATCTTTGCGGTAGCACTGAATTTCAAACCCAAACGCTTGTCTATGGTTTGAGATGGCCGCGAGTAGGGTGTCGCGGTCATTCGAGTTCACGTAAAAATCATGCCTAATGTCGGTTATGTTTACGATGAGATCTTCGGGAGAATCGTACCCGAGGATGCGGGCTAATGCCGGATTTGCGCTGATGAAGCGGCCGGCAAGGCTGCTTTGATAGAGTCCTTCAATAGCATACTCAAAGATACCCCGATATTTCTCCTCACTTTCTCGTAGGTTCTCCATGGAATGGTTGAGTTTGTCGGTCATGAGGTTGAAGGTGCGGGCCAGAATCCCGATTTCATCCTGGGTTGTCACGGGAACGACCTGATTGAGGTCTCCGCCGATGATTTTTTCAGCGACCTCGGTCATCTGGCGAACAGGCCGCGTGAGCGACCAGGTGAGGAACATGCTGAGCAGCCCGATCAGTACGGTAATCACACAACCCGCAAAAATCATGATGCTGATCATCCGGATTCGACCGTCTCTGAGCTGGGTGTCATAGGCCTGGAGCTCATCTTCGTACACACTCGTGCCGATGACCCAGTCCCAGGGCGCGTAATAGGCAAGACGGGCAATCTTCCAGCGTGGAGCCGGTTCCCCCAGGTTTTGCCAACGATAGCGGATGGTGGTCATGTTCCCTGGCTTGAGAGCGATCGCCCGGTTGACGATTTCCTGGGTAACATATTGACCGTCACTGTCCTGGACATCCCAGACATCTTCGCCGTCTCTTAGGCCATTGTAGGAGATGACATACCGGCCGCGCTCTTCACCCTTGCCTCCTATAACATAGACATAGCCGGTCTTGCCCACGCTGCTCTGCAGGATGGCCTGGCGGATGCGGGCGGACATGGTTTCCTGTTTGACACCGACATAGAGCATGCCGACCAGGCTGCCGGCCCGATCGAATATCGGTTCATAGGCAGTGATGTACCAGGCGTTCACGACATAGGCGCGTCCATGATAGGTTTCACCCTTAAGGATGGTAGAGATGACTGTGTTATGAGACCCATCTGGGGTGACGGCTGGGATGTAGGTCCCGATAGCCCGTTCGTTTGCCGTGGTCTGCACCGTGGTGGCGACGCGCAGCATGTCGCCTTGTTCGTTCATACGCTGGAAGATTGTGGCAGTTTCTCCAACCAGACGGGTTGTCTTGTCAACAATTGGAGTCTCAATGGCCGGATCAGTATTTATGCCAAGCCATTTTTTTCCGACAAAAAATTTGGGCAGGTTCACCTCAACGGATTTTTTGGTGAATTGGTTGGTCGCCGTCCATGCGATCGACTCATTAGCAAGGCTTGCGCCACCGGAATCTTCCAAGATGTGCCGGGCAACGTTAAGATTTGAGTCCACTTGTGCCTGGACCGCCTCGTCTTCAGTGCGGACCAGGTTGTAGACACTTTGGG
>CAITZN010000114.1 GCA_903896915.1 uncultured bacterium | reverse complement strand
GGGAGCTGGTGCTCAGTCGTTTGCACGTCTAGGCGGATGATCCGTGCGGACGGTGGCGCTTCGGTTCTCAGGGCAGCAACGAAACTATCCAGGGCTGCCTCGGTGCCGCAGATGCGAATGTGGACGCCGGCACTGTTGTTGGCAACCGTCCCTGTTAAGCCGTGTCGGTGGGCTAATCGGTAAACAAACGGACGAAACCCCACTCCTTGAACAATCCCGTGAATGGTAATGATCAGGGTTTTTTTCTGCCTATCAGCGAGGTTCACGGCCAGGGTCATAGCGTTTGGTTGTGGCAGGTTGATGAGGGCTTTGTCATGGGGTGACGGTGGATATACCTCAGACAGGAAGCCATACTGTAGCAGTAAGGAATTGTTTACACCACCTCTTTTTTTAGGTTTGAACAGTATGCCCAATTTGCATAATGGCTCTTTTTCTTACCCCTCACCCAAAGCCTGGCGCTGAATTTCACGATAGCGTTTGGAGTGGACGATCTTCTGTTTTTCCAGATCCTCGATTTCTTCCCGGCTCAAATGGATAAGCCCGCAGACCGGACAGGAGAGATCCATGTCATCGTGAGCGGCGCGTTGTTTGAGTTCGTCGGCAGTCATATGCCCGACATAACCGCAGGCACAGTTCGGCGCTTCGACCCTGACGACCTTTCGCTGTTTACTATTTATATTCTCGTTCATAGGGAAGTTCCGGAATAAATGATCAAGGGATGATGGTTGTCATCAGGGTTTTAGCGCTGCAAAGTCCTGATGCTCTGGCCCTGATGGTCATACAGGGTGACTGCCAATGCAAGCCCGCCATCCAGGCGGTGCGTCGCGCAGGAAATTCAGGGGTCATAAGCGCGGACCGCCATCTCGATCCGGTTGAGCATCTCTTCGTCAAATTCACCGTCGCAGATCAAGCTGGAGGCCGCCTGGTGCACGCTCAGGTTCATCGGCGCGATATTGTGGGTGGTACCGACGATCAGATTGGCCTTGGTGATACAGCCATTATCATCAGTGGTGTAATCGTGGATTAAGGTACCCCGAGGCGCTTCGACATGGCCAATGCCACGGCCTGCTTGCGGTGTGGCCGGATTGCGTATTGCCGAGTCCGTAATAGCATCGTCAGCAAGTAGCTCCAAAGTGCGTTCACAGGCGTAGACCAGTTCAATCAGTCGGGCCCAGTGATACAGCAGGGTACCCTGGGCTGGACGTCCAAATTGTTCACGAAAAGCCTCTAGCTCTGCCTGGGCCCTAGGGGTGGCAATGCGGTCGCAAACATTGAGGCGGGCCAGGGTGTTAACCCGGTAGATGCCTTTGGGTGCTGCTGGATCGAGGGAAAAACCCTCGCGCCAGGATTTGGCATAGACCATCTTGGCTGTGGACCAAGGTTCGACATGTTCGCTCAGGTGCAGCTCATAGTCACTTGCCGGAAAATCGACAGATTTGCCATTGGGATGCATCAAGCGCAGCAGGCCGTCGTAGAGTTGCAGATTTCCCTGCGCATCAACCGCACCCAGAAAGCCGGTAGTGATAGCGCCCAGGGACTGCATCTCCTCCTGAAAGCGTCCGAAGACTTTGTCTTTCGCATAGTCGAGGGCAAAGGAGGCAAAGTCGAGCAGCAGGGCGGCGTCGCGTTGCAACTCTTGGCGTTCCTCGTTGCTCATCGGTTTGGCAAAACCGCCGACCACTCCGGCTACCGGATGGATGGCCTTGCCGGCAAATCGCTCCAGCATCATTTGCCCCAGTTGCCGCATACGAACGACACGGGCCGCCAGTTCAGGGTCCTTGCGCACCATGCCCATGATATTGCGAACCGAATAGTCGCTGTCCGGGCCAAGGACAAAATCAGGTGCGGCAAGAAAGAAAAAGTGGAGGATTTTATCGTGGATGTGGGCCAGAACCTGGCAAAGCTCACGCAGTCGGTGGCCGGCTGGGGTGGGGGTGACCCCAAAACAGCCGTCAATAGCCTTGACTGCTGCCAGGTGGTGCATCCATGGGCAAATACCACAGATCCGGCTGACAATTCGGGGGATTTCCTCTGCTGGCCGCCCGATAACGAACTGCTCAAAACCGCGGAGTGCAGCTATCTCAACACGGGCATCACTGACCCGACCGACATCGTCTAGGTGAATGGCGATGCTGGCGTGTCCTTCAATTCTGGTGACAGGATGGATATGGATAACCTGCGCCATGATTTCAGACTCCTCAGAGTGGTAAGGGGGAACAGCTTCCCGCAAGTCAGTTCTTTTTCCGGGCCGGTTTGAGCAGACCGTGGGCACCGCTGAAGCGCAACAAAGATTTGCGGTCAACGAGAGCACGGTGATCGATACCGTTGCTGGCCAAAGCGTTCATCATGTCCAGGAGTTGATTACCGCCTGGCTGTACCGGGCCGTAACAGCCACGGCAGGGGACACGGGCCTGAAGACAAAGGGGCGTATCTTTACCGCCGCAGCCACCGGCGGTTACCGGCCCCATGCACACCAGGCCTTGTTCAAGCAGGCATTGCATCTCGCTAACCGGCTGGTCGCGGTCATAGTCAGCATTGTGCAGAAACCGTTGGACAGGGGCCATTTTTTTCTTCCCCTCCCGGATAGTAGGGCAGGTTTCACAAACGCTCTTTTGCGGCAGTTGGAATGCGTCTTTGTTGACCAATGCCTTGATAACCGCACCGATCAATTGTGGTTGGGGTGGGCATCCGGGCAGGCTAACATCGACCCGAACTTTTTCGTCGATACTGTAGACTCGGTCAAGAAAAGCAGGGGCAGAGGAGGGTGATATTTCTTTATCGACGGTGCCGGCTGTAAACACGGTGTGAAGAGTGTCGGCAGTCGACCACTGATTGCGCATCGCTGGAATACCGCCGTGGGTGGCGCAGGTGCCAAGCGCAATCAGGGTCCGGCATTGCTTGCGCATCTCTTGCAGCACCTGGAGATGCTCCTGGTGGGCAACACCGCCGGAGACCAGGCCGATATCCGCCTCAGGCAGCGAGAGAGGTGCTCCTTCTCCCAGCTGACCTCCATATTTATGGTCCATAAGCAAGGGGAAATGAACGATTTCGACCTGATCGAACAAATCAAGCAATTGTTCGCCCCAATTGAGCATGGAAATTTCACATCCGGAACAGGCATGCAGCCATTCAAAGTTGAGCTTTGGTTTCATCCGGCCTGCTCAGCCTCACATTATATGGTCTGCCGATTGCTCGGATTGCAACACCGCCAAACGTCCGCACATGTTGCGGAAGGCTTCGACCAGCCGTTCCGGTTCGGCTGAGGAAACCCAGGTCAGCTGGAATTGCTCGCTCGCGTAGCCAAGGTCTTCAAGGGTGTCGGTAATCACTTCCGCTCTGGCCAGGGCCATTTCGTTGCCTTTGATATAGTGGCATTCACCGAGGTGGCAACCAATGATCATGACCCCTGCCGCACCTTGGGCCAGTGCATGCATGACCATCTCGGGATGCACCATGCCTGAGCACATGACCCGTATGATCCGTATCGATGCCGGATATTGCAAACGAGAAATACCGGCCAGGTCTGCAGCGGCATAGGAGCACCAGTTGCAGCAGAAGGCGATGATTTTCTGTTCCCGGTTCATAGCGATGCCTCTGGTGTAAGCTCCGTGCACAGGGCAGCGTCAATCTGGGCTTCGATTTGATTGTAGGTGAATCCGGAGATGGTGATACCCCGCTTCGGACATGTCCCCTGGCAGATGCCGCAACCTTTGCACAGGGCCTGATTAATGGTCACTGATTTTTTGACTGAGCCATCATCGTCCTGGTAGGTTACCAGGTGGATGGTCAAGTAGGGGCAGACGTCAATACACAAGCCGCAGCCATCACAGCGTTCCGGGTCAACCAGAGCTGTGTTGGGTTCCAGGGCGATCTCTTTGCGGGCCAGGAGGCGACCGGCCTTGGCAGCGGCAGCCAGAGCTTGGGAAATCGACTCTTCCAGAGGTTTGGGATAGTGGGCTAAGCCGGCAACGAAGATGCCATCGACGTTAAAGTCCATCGGCCGAAGTTTGGCGTGGGCTTCCTGGAAAAAGCCATCAGCGTTCAATGGGAGCTTAAACATGTTGGCCAGTTCCACGGCCTCGGGGCTGGCAAGGGTGGCGGCGGCCAGGATAACCATGTCGGCCTTGATCTCGAGCGGCCTGTGGAGGACATGATCCCAGACCTCGACCAGTACCCCGGTATCTTCACGGCTGATCTTGGGCGGCCCGTGCAGTTCATAGTTGATAAAAATGATGCCGAGTTCACGGGCTTGGTTATAGATGCGTTCGCGTTGGCCGTAGGTACGGATTTCGCGATAAAGGATGTAAATCTGCCGCGAAGGCACTTCTTTTTTCAACTTAATGGCGCTTTGAATCGAGTGGGTACAGCAGGATTTCGAACAGTACGGTCGCTCCTTGTTACGAGAACCGACACATTGGATGAAGACAAAGGATTTGCCGTTCGCCACCCTGGTCTCGTTGTGCATGTGCAGTTTGTCGAACTCAATCGAGGCGACCACCTTGGGGATTTTACCGTACTCGAATTCCTCGGGAATATAGCGTTTGGCGCCGGTGGTGATAATGGTAGCACCGTGTTCGATTGTTTGTTTCCGGTTCGTGCCGGTTTTAATGGTGGTATTGAAGTTGCCGACATGTCCAGCGACTTCAACGACCGTGCTGTTGTAGAAAACCTCGATGTTTGGGTTGTTCAGCACCTCTTCGCTGAGTTCTTTGAGGAATCGGGGTACATGTTCGCCGTTCCAGGTCTGGAAAAGGTGGAGGGCGTTACCGCCCAACTGCGAGGTCTTTTCTACCAGATGGATATGGAATTCTTGTTTAGCAAGATTCAGCGCTGCGGTCATGCCGGCCACTCCGCCGCCTATAATCAGAGCCGAGGGGGTAATCGGGATACGCAATGGTTTGAGGGCTGTTTGGGTAGCGACCTTGACTACCGCCATCTTGACCAGGTCTTTGGCTTTGCGCGTGGCTGTTTCAGGCTCCTGATTGTGTACCCAGGCATTCTGGTTGCGGATATTAGCCATTTCAAACAGATATTCATTGATTCCTGCCGATTTAAGCGTCTTGCGGAACAGCGGCTCATGGGTTCTCGGTGTGCAGGCAGCAACCACAATCCGGTTCAGGCCATTATCCCTGATCTGTTGCACGATGAGATCTTGGGTGTCCTGGGCGCAGGTGAAAAGGTTGCGTGCCACATGCACGACCTGCGGTAGGGTTTTGGCATAGGCGGTGAGCTCTTCGACATCAATGACGCCGGCGATATTGGTGCCGCAATGACAAACGAAAACACCAATCCGTGGTTCTTGAAGCCGTACATCGAGTTCAATCGATGGGGGGGTCGTTTTAGTCATGGTATTGCGGGCGCTGGCCAGCAACGACGACACGCTGGCTGCGGCGGCGGAACCGCCGATCACCGATTGGGGAATGTCGCGCGGTCCGTTAAAGGCGCCACAGGTAAAAATACCTTTTCGAGAAGTGTGGACCGGCATGAAGGCTGAGATAGAGGCAAAGCGGTCCGGGGTCATGTGGATACCGATGGTCTCGGCCAATTTGACCATTGAGTCCGGTGTTTCCAGGCCGACCGAAAGGACTACCAGGTCAACGATCTCCTCAATCTGCTTACCCTGAGGGCTGATGTAGTGGAGGCGCAGGTCGCCCTTGGTCCCTTTCGGTTCCACCCCATGAATGCGGGAACGGATAAATTTAACCCCGTATTCGGAGCGAGCCCGTTCATAATAGCGGTCAAATTCTTTGCCAGAGGTCCGCATGTCCATGTGAAAAATGGAAACCTCTAACTCTGGATTGACCTCTTTAGCCATGACCGCTTCTTTGATCGCATACATGCAGCAGACCGATGAGCAGTATTCGTTGTTGCAGCGGTTTTTATCTCGGCTGCCGATGCATTGCAGAAAAGCGATCTTCTTTACCGGTTCACCATCAGAGGGACGGGTCAGGATGCCGTCGGTCGGGCCGTTTGGGGAGAGGTAGCGCTCGAATTGGAGCGAGGTGATAACGTTGGGATAGATGCCGTGTCCCCAGACCTTGGCTTTGGACGGATCAAAGGTTTGAAACCCAAGGGCCATAACCACCGCTCCAACCCGGAGTTCGTGATCATGTTCCTGGTCGTCGAAGTTGATAGCTCCGGGTGGACAGATCTCTGCACAGACACCGCAGGCTCCCGGTTGGTTTATTCTCAGGCAGGCCTCGGGGTCAATCTGGTATTTGAGCGGTACAGCCTGGGGATATTTAATATAGATCGCCTTGCGTTTGGCGATATTACTATTGAAGGAATCGTCGACACTCTTGGGACACTGGGCGCTGCACTGTCCGCAAGCGATACACTTGCTGGTGTCGACATAGCGGGGATATTTCCGGACCCGAATGGTGAAGTCCCCTGCCTGGCCACTGATATCGACCACCTGGGAAAGGGTCATGATGGTAATGTTGGGATGGCGTCCGCATTCGACCAGTTTCGGGGCGATAATGCACATTGAACAGTCGTTGGTGGGGAAAACCTTGTTATATTGGGGCATGGCCCCGCCAATGGCACCGGTTTTCTCTACCAAGTAGACCAGAAATCCTAAGTCAGCGAGATCCAGGGCAGCCTGCATCCCGGAGATGCCGCCGCCCACCACCATGACTGCACCGCTCATCGTATTGTCAGACATGTGTCGTCGTTCCATGGAATTTCATCATGAGAGACCTTCTCGGCCTGTTGCGTGGTCGTCTTTCGGGAGCAGCCTCTTGTAGTGTATGCCGGATTGTGCTCATGGTTGTCGCGCTTCTTCGGGCTTGACCAGGGCCTTTGCTACCAGTTCCCACAGGAATTGAACCTCGATATTGAGATTGAATTCACGGTTCAGCGATTTTTCCAGTTGATCTTTGCAGTTCTGGCAGGAGGTTATGACCAGCTTCGCTCCTGATTCGCTGATCTGTCTGGCCTTGATCCGGCCATGAAAAACCCGTTCGGCTCCGAAGGGGCTGGCCCAGGCTCCACCACCGGCACCGCAGCAGTAATTCTCCTCGCGATCTGGGATCAGGTCGACATATTTAGTGCAGCAGGCCTGGGTCAACGATCGGGCCTCCTCAAAATAACCGTGGCCAAAGGTCTTGAGCGATTTTCTGCCATAGTTGCAGGAGTCGTTAAACGTCACCAGTTTATTGTGGACAACTGGCGAGAGGGTAATTCGTTTTTCTTGGAGATATTCGAGCAACAGATCGAAAACCGTATAGATTTTAAACTGATTAAGAGATTCAGGAAACCAGTGTTCCAGGGCGTAACGGGTAGCGTAGTAGGCATGGCCGCACTCCGGCAAAAGCAGTGCCGTGCAGTTGAGCCGTTCTATGTTGTCGATGATCCGTTCGGCCATGGTGCGCATGGCACTGTAGTCGCCGGAGTAAATTCCCCAGTTGACCCCTTCCCAGTTTTCGGAAGAGATGGTCCACGATTCACCGGCAGCATGGAAAATTTTCCACCACCAGGTCAGGCTCTCAGGTTCGGCGAAGGGTTGTTTGGAGTTGACGGTCACCAGCATTCTGGCGCCTCGGACATCTATAGGGGTGACAAAACCGGGACAGGAAGACTCGGCCAATTCCTCGCCCAGTTCTTTTAAGAGAATGATGAAGTCGTCCTTGGGGATGCCGAGGTTGTTCCCTTTTTCAAGGCAGGTGACCACGCCTTTCTGGATGGCAGCGGGTACTTTGTCTCGATCGCGGCGGGAGCGGATACGGCGCATCAATTGTAATATCTCGACATTCATCGGGCAGACAACTTCGCACTTGCCGCACATAGTGCATTTCCACGGCCAGTCACTGGCAAGCAATTCTTCATCAAGACCGAGGAAGGCCATACGGATGATCTTGCGCGGATCGAGATCGTCAACCCCGGATATCGGGCAGGCTCCGGCGCAGGAGCCGCAAGTAAGGCAAATATCGGCCATGGCCGGTTGACTGTAGAGTGGGTTGGTCTTGAGTCCCAAGCGAACCGAGGGGAGGGCGCTTTCATTTTTTGGTAACGAGGGCGCTTCGGTCTTGTTGTTGGGTTCCGGTGCTATCCGGGGTTCGCGACCAAATTTATCGCAGAGCCGTTTGTAGTCCTCCCACTGGATCTGGTATCGCCGTCCCGGACCTTCCTGTGCAGGTAATGCACCTGAATTAATCCAGTTGCGGATGGTGTTGCGATGCACTCCGAACTCTTCGGCCAGTTCATTGACTTTGATCTCGTAGATCATGGAGCGGTTGTCTCCAGAGAGGTGTAACGGGAGATAATTCGAAGGATACGGTGACAAGCGTCTTGCACAGCAGCAAGCATGGTCGACGAGAGTCCTGGGGCAATGTGGTCAGGTATTACAGCGGTTTGAGCGATCAGCAGCACCACCTCGATACCGGTCTCTTCCTGGAGCTCTCTGAGCAAATTGACCGTAGGGAACTGGTGCAGGGAAAAATCGTGGATTTTTTTCGCTGCAATTGCTGTAGGCGAACATTCCAGGACTACGCCCGGAGCGCCGCTCTGTTGGTGACCCGCATCAATAATAATGAGCAGTTCCGGCCGCAGGATGGGCAGCATGAGGTAATCGAGCAGGTATTCACGGATACCGGTGCCGGCATCAATGAGGCTGACCGTTTCAGGCAGATTGAGGGGCAGCAGAGCCTCGATCACTGCCGGACCAAAGCCGTCATCACCGAGCAGGACATTGCCGCAGCCGAAGATAACCACAGGCGGTGAAGGTGTCACAGGATGGGTGTTGTGCGAGATGTGCATAGTGTTTCAACTATGGCATTATTTTTCGTGAGTATGCAAGAGGAAAATAGGTCTTGTCCGCTTCCAAATCGTCGACGGTAAAGGGGCTGGAGGCCGATTTTGGGTATTGCTGGGGCAGTAGTTAAAAGCATACTGTTATTGTCACTTGTTCCGATGGGAGAGAGTGGTGGAGCTAATACGCACAAGCTAAGAGCATGTGTCCTCTGGTTTTTTCCTTTTTGCCGTTTGGGATGAGTGGTATAAGTGACAAT
>CAITZN010000113.1 GCA_903896915.1 uncultured bacterium | reverse complement strand
GCTGGTGCCAGGTGAGACGAAACAATCGCTCCACCTCGCTGACCGATGGACCATCGAGACGAATGCCAACATCACGCCAGCGTGTAAAGCTCTCCCCGTAACCGGTATATTCGTCGCCGACGTTGAGCCCACCGAGGAAGGCGGTCACCCCATCGATCACTACAAGTTTGCGGTGATCACGAATATCGAGCCAATGCAGCTTGGTGAAGGAGGGTTTGTTGAACGACAGGCAGCGGATTCCTGCCGCTTCCAATCCTTGAAAAAAGGAGGAGGGGGTGTTGCGACACCCAATGGCATCATAAATCAGCGACACCTCCACCCCTCGTGCGGCTGCTTGCCGCAGGGCCAGGGCAAAAGCTTGGCCGGTTTCGTCGGATTTAATAATGTAGAATTCAGCGCAAATCGCAGTCGTCGCCGTGTTTATGGCCTGAAACAAGGCGGCAAAAAAATCGCCGCCGTGCAGGAGCAAAGCAACCCTGTTGCCATGAAAATGGACGACCTCGGGCGTACGCTGCGAACGAGAGAGCGACCGCAGGGTGCTGAAGATTCCCTTTCGTCTATTACGCAGGGTAATTTTCATCCTGTCCGCCGCGACCGGACAAGAAAGAGGGGGAAATGCTGCCGTGCTTTTTTCAAAACAACCTTCTCTTCAACATATTGGGATGGACATAAGCCAGAAAGTGCAAACAATAAAGTAAAGAGTTTACTTACAACAAACGTAAGGTACGTTCCAAATATATAGCAAACCAACGAAAAGAGAACAATATGCTTCCGGAGGATACCCATGGAAAAAGAGCCGCTGAAGAATGTAGCAGTGAAACGCTTTGAACTGACCCTTGAGGGGAAACTCGCCCAGCTTGATTATGTGGAGCAAGGCGACAATCTACTGATCTTTACCCATACCTTTGTGCCCAATGAATTGCGAGGACAAAACGTGGCCGCCAGACTGACCAAGTATGCTTTGGACGATGCCCGGCTGCTGGGCAAGAAAGTGGTGCCGCAGTGTTCCTATGTCGCCGCCTATATGGAAAGAAATAAGGAATATGCCGATCTGCGTGCCGATGTAGGGCCGCAGTTGGCTTAACAACAGGTTCAAGGGGGGAAGACCGTTGCCCTGCCTAGTCTCCTGTAATAATGTATCCATTGAATTTTTATAAAAATACTGTATAGTCAATCTGTTAACGTAAGACCTTATGCAAGGATGACCAAGAATGAAAGGCTTGGCAAGCGCTTTTAAGAGATAAAAATAGTGAATTCGATCAGTTGCGATAAAATATCCACACAAAGTAAATTATTCAGAACGCTGATAAAGAACCCAAAATTCTGGTTTGTTCTCTGTCTCGACACCATCCTGATCGTACTTGCGCAGTATCTAGCCTATGCGGTTCGTTTTGAGTTAAATCTTAACGACCAGACCTTACGGCAATTTGCCAGCCTTCTACCTTTCATCCTGAGCATTAAGATTCCTTGTTTCTATATCTTCGGACTCTATAGGGGCATGTGGCGCTATACGAGCCTCAATGACATTATCAACATTCTTATTGTCACTCTCTTTTCCTCCACTATCATCATCAGCCTGCTGCTGCTCGGCAATCGATTTGCCGGTCTTTCCCGCTCAGTTTTTATCCTCGACTGTTTTTTCACGTTCGTTCTGATTACCGCCCATCGGGTGTCAATACGCTTTCTCTATCAAAGAATTAACAACGCCCAAAGCTTTCTCCCCTTTGAGGCTCGAACAGAAAAAAAACGGCTGCTCTTAATCGGTGCCGGCGATGCGGCGGAAAAAGTACTAAGAGAAATAAACGATAACAATCAACTCCCCTACCAAGCTATTGGCATGGTC
>CAITZN010000112.1 GCA_903896915.1 uncultured bacterium | reverse complement strand
AGGGATTTGCTCAGCTTTTAAAGGGTTGCGCAGCGGCTATACGGAATCCTCTTGCTCATGGCCCCAAAATCCTTTGGCAAGGTGAGGTTGATGCCGCAGATTATCTTACACTGATTTCCATGCTTCACAGAAAGCTTGATCAATGCGTCAAAGTTCCGAAACCAAATAATGTACAAGGAGCTGGCACATGAGTTCATTGAAACCCGGCTGGAAGCTGGTGAAGTTCGGCGATATTGCCCAGAACGTAGCGGTTCGAGTTGATCCGGCTAAGGCAAATACTGATATCTATGTCGGGCTTGAGCATCTTGATCCGAGCACGTTGCATCTTCGCCAGTGGGGGCATCCGTCTGATGTTACAGGACAGAAATTGGTGTTTAAAAAAGGTGATGTGATTTTTGGACGTCGCCGGGCATATCAGCGGAAGCTTGCCATAGCTGAATTCGACGGAATTTGTTCTGCTCATGCAATGGTGGTCAGGGCGAAACCGAAAGTTATTCTGCCAGAGTTTTTACCGTTTTTTCTGCAATCCGACATGTTCATGGAGCGAGCCATTGAAATATCTGTCGGTTCACTCTCCCCGACAATCAACTGGAAAACACTGTGTATTCAGGAGTTTCCACTGCCGCCTCTTGAAGAGCAGAAGCGCATTGCCGAGATTTTTTGGGCAGCAGATGAGGCTATGGAAACATATTCTTCTTTGTTTGATAGTCTAAATCAATACAAAGAAATTGCCATCGAGAAAAATTTAACATCAACTGAAGCAGGCGGAGTACTTGGGCATTACTGTCCATCAGATGGCATCAAAATAGGGCCATTTGGAAGCCTTCTTCATGCGGTGGATTATCAATCGGAAGGTGTTCCAGTGGTCATGCCTACAGACATTGAAGATGGTGTTATTCAGGAAGAAAACATTGCTCGAATCAGTGTTGAAAAGGCAAGGGAACTTCAAAATTATCGCTTGCGTGAAAATGACATTCTGTTCCCACGCAGAGGGGATCTGACCAAAAGAGCGATCATATTAAAACATCAAGAAGATTGGCTGTGTGGCACCGGCACAATAAGAGTACGTTTGAATGACGGAATAAATCCTCGCGCTGTGTTTGTTGCAGTTACAAGCACCTCTACAAACCGTTGGCTTGAACGCTATTCTGTAGGAACAACGATGCCCAATCTCAATGGATCGACAATCAAGAAGATTCCTTTTCATATTCCCGAGGGCTCATTAGCGAATGATTTTTTTTGTGGACTTGAACACACGATAGGTGTATGCACAAGCGTTAAGGAACACTGCAATAAACTGGTAAATCTCAAAAAAAATCTTATAAAACATTTTTTTACAGAAAAAACAACTCATATTTAAAGCAACCAACATCGTCGAGCAGATGCTTCTTCACGCACTTGTCGGCAATTATTAATGTTCATTAATAAGATCGCATGTATCTTTCTGAACTACGGCTATGGAATTTTCGTAAATACGGGGTTAGTACTGATGACATTGATGGTATAGATCCGGGTGTGGTGGTAGTACTCAATCCTGACCTCAATGTTCTGATAGGTGAGAATGATTCTGGAAAGACTGCTATTGTTGATGCTATACGGCACCTGCTTGGCACGCAAAGCCGCGAGTGGTATCGGCTCGATAGCTCGGATTTCTATGGAACCGGTGAGACTCGTTCCAAGCGTTTAAAAATTGAGACTATTTTCCGAGGTTTCACTAATTCAGAAGCGGCACCGTTTCTTGAGTGGATGGGATTCGAGGAGCGCGAAAAGAAGCAAGAATACGTTCTTACTGTTCGACTTACAGCAGAGCGTAAATCTGGCCGGATAGTCATGGATCT
>CAITZN010000111.1 GCA_903896915.1 uncultured bacterium | reverse complement strand
TCCAGGATAGCGAAGATTTAAGCGCAGCTCTTCAACTTCGGGAGTGATAACACCAAGATCCTCGGCGATGATACTCATACCACCAAGTCGTCTCTCCATTTCCTCAAAGAACATTTGCCCCGGACCAGCCTGCCATTGACCATTTAAAGCGGTTTCTTCTTCTGCAGGAACAGCCCAGTAGGATTCAAAACCGCGAAAATGATCAATCCGTAAGGTGTCGACCAAGGCAAAGTTACACCTGAGTCTCTGTTCCCACCATTGCCATAAGCGATCTATTTCTTGCGGATTTTTGTTATTCCAACGATACAGCGGATTTCCCCATCGCTGCCCCGTGGCGCTGAAATAATCTGGAGGGACACCGGCCACATGAGTAGGTATGCATAGTTCCTGGTCCAACTGGAAAAGCGATTGGTTAGCCCAGACATCGACACTGTCCTGGGCAACGTAGATAGGTAAATCGCCAATGATTTTTATGCCTTGTTCTTGCGCGTAGCATCGCAGTTGCTGCCACTGTTCGAAAAACAGATATTGTTTAAATATGAAAAACTCTATTTCTTTTGCAAGTTCTGATGCGGCCTGTTTCAGGGCAATGGCCTGGCGTTGCCGCAATGGCAAAGGCCACTGATACCAAGGTTGTCCCAAGTGCTTTTCTTTGAGAGCTAGGAATAGCCCATGGTCGGTGACCCAAGGTTGGTTGATAATGAACTTGTCAAAAGCAATTCTATTACCTGCAATGGTCTGGAATCGCTTCCATGCCAGTCTGATAATGCTGTTTTTGTAGTTTGCAACGAGCTGGTAATCAACAGCGTATTCTGAGAAACAAGGAGGGCTGATCTCATTTTCGGTAACCAAGCCATGTTCCGTCAGCAGGTCAAGACTGATAAATAAGGGTGAACCAGCAAAAGCAGAAAAACTCATGTAAGGAGAGTCGCCAAAGATTCGACTCGTGGGACCAAGTGGGAGAAGCTGCCAGCAACTTTGGCCACTTAACTTCAAAAAATCAATAAATTTTCTGGCTGGCATGCCGATATCGCCAATGCCAAACGATCCTGGCAGGGAAAAGATGGGCAGCAGAATTCCGCTTGACCTTTGTTGGAGAATGTTTACCGATGTACCATTGTCCATTTTGTTTCCTTAGTCGATAACATTGACAAACCCTACTATTACTTAATGTATTTCATATGTTCATCTTTATTATATACGCTTTTTCCGCATTGAAAACACTCTTTGATTGCTTTTTTCTCATAAAAGATTAAACTATAATATTCTTTTTGCGTCTAAAATTTACTTTATGTATGACTATATAGTTTAAAAGGAGAAGGCAGGTGCTAGCTGGTATAAAAAATGACCTTCTTGAGGCCGGTAGGGACGAGGGCTGCATAACATTTCAGCATCTCAACGAATTGCTTCCTGAACAGGTGAAAGATCCTGGAGCCATTGAGGAACTATTTGATTTTCTTGGAGAAAACAATATTGAAATTGTTACCCAGGAAGAATCCGGTAAAAGAAAGACGCTCTCCGGTGAGGAATGGACAGGGAAAAAGAGTGGTGAGGATGACAATATATCCGACACTCTCCCGGACAGCGAAGAACACGAATCAGAAGAGACCACCACCACTTACCTCAGGGAAATGGGACAATTCGACCTCCTCACCCCCGAGGAAGAGGCGAAATATTCCAAAACAATCCGTGAAGGGTTTGATGCCATCATCGAGGCGATTCGTCTCGATACGTCCGGTGTTGTTGAGATCAAGATGCTGGTTGATCGCATTGATCTCTGGCATCGTCGTGATCCGACACTCAAACCTAAAAAACAGCAACTCAACTATATGAAGCATTGTGTGAATATGGCTCACCGCAATTATTCTGAGAAGAGAGAGCTGTTTGAGTTAAATACCAAAATAGAGGCCTATAATCGGTCTATTGAGTTTGCGAAAGACGCGATGATTCGTGCCAATCTTAGACTCGTGGTCTCCATCGCTAAACGCTATATGCACCAGGGTTTGACCCTCGCTGACCTTATACAGGAAGGAAATCTTGGGTTGATGCGAGCGGTTTTCCGTTTTGATTACAAAAAAGGTAACAAGTTTTCCACCTATGCTTCCTGGTGGATCAGGCAGGCAATCACCCGGGCCATCCTCGATAAGACCCGAACCATCCGATTGCCGGTCCATTTTCTTGAGCTACGTAGCCAGTTTTTCAAGGCTTTTTATTCACTGCTCAAAGAACTGGGACGAGAGCCGACGCCGTCAGAAATCTCGAAAATGACCGACCTGCCCATGGATAAGATCCTGGCGATCCTTGAGGCTTCCCGGGAACCTATCTCTCTGGAAACCCCGGTGGGCGATGATGATTCAACCTTGGGTGATTTCCTTGAGAATCAGGAATCAGAATCGCCTTACGATGCGGTGCAAAACAGGGAGCTGGCTCATAGGGTCACCGAGGTGCTATCGACCCTGACCGATCGCGAAGAGAAAATCATCCGGTTACGTTTCGGCATCGGCGAAAAAGCAGAATATACCCTGGAGGAGATCGGCAAGCGCTTCAACGTCTCCCGGGAGCGTATTCGTCAGATCGAGAAAAAAGCTTTGAACCGGTTGCGGCACTCGAGCCGTAGGGAAAAGCTTCGTTTTTTCCTCGACTAAACCCATTGTCGAAACTATGAACACAAGCCCCTTGATTCCAAGGGGCTTCTTTTTTCCCCTTGGGGGGCATTGAAAAAACTCATGGATGCATACATCGAGCAAGCCGGCCTGGGCCGAATTTTATCAAAGGTCCGAGGCGGGGAACGTCTCACCTTGGAAGACGGGAAACAACTCTACGAACACCCCAATATCCTCGCCATTGGCTACCTGGCCAACATTGTCAGAGAACGCAAGAACGGTAACCAGGCCTTTTTCATCTATAACCAGCACATTAATTATTCCAATATCTGTACCAATCTCTGTAAATTCTGTGCTTTTGGTAAGGAAAAGGGACATGACCTCGCTTATGAGATGAGTGTCGAGGATGTCAAGGCCAAGGTCAGGGCTCGACTCGATGAACCGATCAGTGAAATCCACATGGTCGGCGGCATTCACCCTGATTTACCGTTTGCTTATTATCTCGAACTGTTACGTGGCATTAAAGAGGTTCGTCCCGATGTGCACATCCAGGCCTTTACCTGTGTGGAGATCGATCATCTGGCTAAGCTGGC
>CAITZN010000110.1 GCA_903896915.1 uncultured bacterium | reverse complement strand
CCGACATCGGCAATGGTCTGCAGCCTGTTTTTTATTGGCGGCACATTCTGGAAAAACTCCAGGGCCTCCTCGACGGTCATCCTGAGAATCTCGGCGATGTTTCTCCCTTTATAGCGGACATCAAGGGTTTCCTCATTATACCGTTTGCCCAAGCATCGTTCGCAGGTCACATAGATATCAGGCAAAAAGTGCATGGCGATCCTGATAAGACCATCACCCTCACAGGTTTCGCAACGCCCCCCCTTGATATTGAAACTGAAACGACCGGGCTTGTAGCCGCGCGCCCTGGATTCGGGTAACCGCGCCAGCAGTTCCCGCACCGGCGTCATCACCCCGGTATAGGTTGCCGGGTTGGACCGAGGGGTCCTGCCGATCGGACTCTGATCGATATCAATTACTTTATCCAGATTCTCCAAACCGGAAAGAAGTTTCGGCCCTTGCTGGTAGCCGGTGCTATCAAAAAAATATCGCTGCGCCTCATGGAAAAGAGTTTCGATGACCAGAGAACTTTTCCCGGACCCGGAGACTCCTGTGACACAGGTCATCACCCCCAAGGGAAAACGGACCGAGACCTGTTGCAGATTATTGGCGCAAGCGCCATGGACCTGTATGCCATAGGCAGAACCGGACCGGAGAGGGCGGCGACTCGAAGGCACCTCGATTTTGAGGCGACCAGAGAGATAACCGCCCGTCTGCGATCGTTCACAGTCCAGCAAGCCGGGAACTGGACCTGAATAGAGGATTTCACCGCCATGGACCCCCGCACCCGGACCGATATCGAGAACATGATCGGCATTGGCTATAGTGTCGGAATCATGCTCGACCACAATCACCGTGTTGCCCAGGTCACGCAGATTCACCAGGGTTTTGATTAACTTGTGATTGTCACGCTGATGCAGGCCAATGCTCGGTTCGTCGAGAATATACAGCACCCCGGCCAGACCGGAGCCGATCTGCGAGGCCAGTCTGATGCGCTGGGCTTCGCCACCGGAAAGAGTGCCAGCTTTCCGATCGAGCGAAAGATAACCAAGCCCGACGCCCAGCAGAAAAAAAAGCCGCTCGCGAATCTCTTTAAGGATGGGGCGGGCGATGAGCGCCTGCCGTTCACCAAAATCCAGATTTTCGAGTTCTTTCACCAATTGTTCGATAGCCAGCCGGGTGAGGTCAATGATCGACCACTTGCCGATCCGGACAGCCAGCGCCTCGGGTTTCAAGCGAGCCCCCGCGCAAATCGGGCAGGATTGCTCATTCATGAAGGCTTCCACATCTTCGCGAAGACGGGCGGAAGATGTCTCTCGAAAGAGCCGGTTCAAGCGGGGCACAATCCCTTCAAAGGCAATCTGCGAGGCCAGTTTACGCCGGCCCTTGCTGTGCACAAACTCCATTTTTTCCCTGCCCGTGCCATGCAAGAGCGCTTTTTTCACCTTAGCGGGTAAGTCCGCAAAGGGTGTGTTCAGGTCAAAACCAAAGTGACGGGAAAAAGCCTCAAACCACTGGCCGGCCAACATTGACAACCGCCTTCGACTCCAGGGGGCAATCGCCCCTTCCAAAAGACTGAGGGACTCGTCGGGAACGATCAGTTTCTCGTCGATGAACTGGTTAACGCCCAGGCCGCTGCAGGAAGGACAGGCCCCCTGCGGGTTATTGAAGGAAAACAACTGGGTGGAAAGTTCAGGCACGGAAATGCCGCACTGATGGCAAGCCGCCGATTCGCTGAAGAGGAGTTCCTCGCCGCTGTCGGGAAAGACGGCAAGCATCGTTCCGGCACCGAGCCCCACAGCGGTACTGATCGATTCGTCAAGTCGCCGCCGCACAGAAGGCTTGATCACCAATCGGTCCACCACCGCCTCGACATAGTGGTGTTTATTTTTATCCAGGACGATGTCCTCGCTGAGCGGCCTTATCTCCCCGTCAACACGGACACGGACAAAGCCCTCTTTGCGCAAACGCAAAAAGACCTGCTCATGCTGACCTTTCTTCTGTTTGATCAGCGGCGCCAGCAACAGAACTTTTTCACCATCCTGCCGGTTGAGCAGGGAATCGAGCATGTCGTGCACGGATTGGGAACGGATCGGTTGGTCGCACTGTGGACAATAAGGTTGCCCTGCTCTGGCAAAAAGCAGCCTAAGGTGATCATAAATTTCGGTTACCGTGCCGACGGTTGATCGCGGGTTTCTGCTGGTGGTCTTCTGCTCGATGGAGACAGCCGGGGAGAGACCTTCCAGCAAATCGACATCCGGCTTATCCATCTGCCCAAGAAACTGCCGGGCATACGTTGACAGAGATTCCACATATCTCCGTTGCCCTTCCGCATACAAAGTATCAAAGGCCAGGGTTGATTTCCCCGAACCGGAAAGCCCGGTAAACACAATTAATTTGTTGCGGGGCAAATCAACAGATATGTTTTTCAAGTTATGCATGCGCGCACCACGGATGCGCAAGTATTGGGGTTCCATGATTTTTTCTCTAAACGGAACGTATTAAAGCTCTTCCCAGGCATCAGCCTGTCGAGCAAAACAATCCAGAGCTGTATGCGGCACACCCGGTGAAGGCAGAAGCATCGAGTTATGGCTTGACATAGTATTGAAAAGACAGTGAGAAAATTTCATTTACCATAGCATATGCCTATGGTAGATTGAGGCATTATTGTAGCCATGAATTGTCAACAATCAATACAGCAAATATAACCACTATGTATTTTCAAGATATCATCGCCACCTTGAACAGCTATTGGGCATCAGCGGGCTGCGTCGTCTTGCAGCCCTACGACATGGAAGTTGGGGCCGGCACCTTTCACCCCGCCACCCTGCTCCGCGCACTAGGACCGGAGCCCTGGAAGGCGGCCTATGTGCAGCCTTCCCGTCGCCCCACCGATGGCCGCTACGGCGAGAACCCAAACCGCCTACAGCACTATTACCAGTATCAGGTTGTGATTAAACCGTCGCCACAGGATGTGCAGGCGATGTATCTTGAAAGCCTTGAAAAATTTGGTCTCAACCTGCTCGAACACGACATTCGCTTTGTCGAAGACGATTGGGAGTCGCCAACATTGGGGGCTTGGGGTCTGGGTTGGGAAGTCTGGCTCGATGGCATGGAAATCACCCAGTTTACCTACTTTCAACAGGCAGGCTCCATCGATCTCAAGCCGATAACCGCTGAAATAACCTACGGACTGGAGCGGATCGCCATGTATCTGCAAAAGGTCGATTCCGTCTATGACATCGCCTGGAATAAAGACGTGTCTTACGGGCAGATATTCCATCAGGCAGAAAAAGAATTTTCCGCGTTCAATTTCGAAGAAGCCAACGTCGGTGACTTGACCGTTGCCTTCGACAATTACGAGCGTGAGGCACTAAAACTCGTTGCCAAAGATCTCATCCTCCCAGCCTATGACTATTGCCTGAAGTGCTCCCACACCTTTAATTTACTGGATGCGAGGAAGGCCATCAGTGTTGCTGAACGCACCCGATATATCGGCAGAATTCGTAACATTGCCCGACAGGTTGCCCAGCGGTATGTCGAGCAGAGGGCCTCAATGGGACACCCCCTCCTGCAGGGAGCGGTTTAGTCCCCCAAAAAAGCCGAAACGATTAAAAATCTTCTGGCATTACAAAATGTTTTAAAGTACAAATTTGCATGGTTTGCAGTTAATGTCACACTCCATCCTTGTTCAGGCGGAATAGTTCGAATACCTGTGCTACACATTCATTCTCCGTTACTTGCTTGCACCCCCCTGCCGAACGTCCTTCTTTCGCAGCATCTCCCACTATTATTCATGGGGTCCCCGCTGAATGAAAAATTCCAGCAGTCCATCGTTGCTCCAATTGCGATAAGAAAAAAAACCGGTGGTGCCTTGTTGCCGCACCCTCCCCTTTTACACCTCACACTGCTCAAGTCTACAGTGTTGCATACCGATAAACTTACTACTGTTCGCCAGACTGTATCCGATTGCACACGCAGGCCTGAGGTGCCACAATCGCCCGCTGGCTTGTTTTATTGTTACCATGACACCAAATGATGTTTGTCTTGACCATCCTTTTTTGTATAATTTCACCGTACTCAAGCCGTGGACTTTTCTTTTCAATTCTTCCATCCCTGAATCTCTTCCCAAAAGAGAAACTGCCCCGGGATGGATTGGCGAAAGCATATTGCATTGGATCAAAAGTAAAAACGCACCAAGCAGAGTATTGAAATCACCATGGGTACAAAAATTACACTGAAATATCTGCAATAAAGAGTGCTGAACGCAGCTGATGGGCTGTATTTAATGTCGTTTTTCGGGTTTTACAAAACGATCACATTCCAGTTCACCACACAAATGGTAACTGAAAAGGTATCAGAAGTTTAACCCCTTTTAAAAAAGATCCCATAGGGGTCAGCTTGTCAGGTCACATGACACAAGGAGGAACGGAAATGGCAGAAGGAACGGTAAAATGGTTTAATGATTCCAAGGGATTCGGCTTTATCCAGCAAGATGGGGGCAAAGATGTTTTTGTCCACCATTCCGCCATCCAAGGCCAAGGTTTCAAATCTCTCAAAGAAGGTGAACGTGTTAAATTTGACGTCGTCAGCGGGGCCAAAGGTCCGGCCGCTGAAAATGTCGTCAAACTGTAAAACGGCAGAAATGATCCACGCATGGCAACACCCTGGCTGACAGCCGAGTGCGCCGTGCGTGGCTCCTCCACATTTTCCCTGGAGATTATTGTGGCAAAACCGACGACCTCTCCTGCACTAGCGAAGAAGAGGTTTACATGTAATATTCGGCTGACCTGGCCTTGGTGCCGGTAGAAAAAAGTCCTTCCCTACGCTGCAACAAACAGGCAAGCACCCGTTACCTTGATCTACAGACCCCGCTCTTTCACGATCATCCCGCCAGCAAAATCCCTCGATTTGATGACCTGCTAGGCCTCAAGCACACGCAAGAAAAAAGCCCTTGCCTGGTCGAAATTAAACATTGCCAAGCAAGGGCGAACCGATTCAAGAAATTACTAATCGAGAAGCCGAACCGCGCCTTGATCGGCGGAAGCGGCAAATCGCGCATAGATCTGCAAGGCTTTTGAAACCTCGCGATCGCGTGATGGGGTAAAAGCAAGCACACCTTTCGCCATTTCCCGCCCGTGGCGCGCTGCCAACTCTTCTTTGCTGACCAGAAGAGAAATGGTCCGCTGCGGAATATTAATATCGATGCGGTCGCCGTCCTCCACCAGAGCGATCGCTCCGCCACTCGCCGCTTCCGGTGAAACATGCCCGATCGAGAGCCCGGAGGTCCCGCCGGAAAAGCGACCGTCAGTCACCAGTGCACAAGCAGCTCCCAGATGCTGCGACTTGAGATAGGACGTGGGATAGAGCATCTCCTGCAT